>JBBSPP010000166.1:0-6630 GCA_038258625.1 Chitinophagales bacterium | reverse complement strand
TACGCGCATAAAAAAAAATAGAAGTAGGTGCGCAAGGTAAAACTTTTGTAACAAGCAATCTTCTCAATTGGCGTTCTACAATTTCAAAATTATAAGATTGGTTAGCCAAAACTAAATCTGAGAAACACCAAATTTATTCTTTACAAGGTGCATGCATTTAGTAAAATAGGAACAAGAAAAAATTAGAACAGGAGGTGTTGCTTTATTATTAAAAAAACAATTACTTCAACTTTACCACCTCCGTAACCTCGATGGGCACACGCACATACACACCACTTTTGCCCGCCTTGGTACTTCCTTTTACTTTTAAATTTACTGAGCTCGCATTTAAAATGCTAGCCATGCCCAAGGCTTGCAACGGATTAAAATGTACATATATCGGAAAATCAAAATTTGCGTTTCGAGGAATTTTGTATCGCTCCGGGCTATCGGCCACGCCGATGTATTTATCATTTACATACACCTCTAGTTGAGTTTCTTTTATATCAATACCGAATTTATTAGGATTAAAATATTGCATCACCACCTTAATGGTACCTTTTTGAATCCCGATGGATTGAAGCTTGGTTTCTTTAATGCCTATGTATTCAATGTCTTTAATATTGTTGCAGCTGCTCGTGATCAACATCAGGCTCAGAAAACTAAAAGCAACAAAAAGTTTACTTAAAAAATTCATATACACGGTGTGCGTTTTTATTATTCATTTCAGAAATTTCGGTAAAAAGTTGTGATGCCCAAGCAGGATTATTTAAAAAACTTGGATCGGTGGAGTGCAACATTACTCGCTCATTGGGTAATGCGCCCAGTTGTACAAACAAAATGCTGAGGTTTACCCATTTATCCAATTCATTGTAAAACCACAATTCGTATGGGCGAGCCCCGCGCTCGCTGCTAGCTTTTATTTCGCGGCTAGGTGGTCCGTACTTTAGGTACAATCTGCCACGGTCGGTCTGATAACCTTTCAGTACACCATACGAATATTTCCGGCTAGTGTAGTTCAGTTTTTCGGCATAGTCGCGCCACTGTGCTTCGGGGTTTTGTGCGTTGCGTGCAGACCAAAAGTTGTAGAAAAAAAGTTGCATTTGTTCCAAGTTATCTTCTGCCAAAATTCCCACCGCGGCGGTTTGCTCAGGTTTTTCGGCGATAGGTGCTAGCGCATAAATGTTTCGTTTAATTGCTTTTAAATCATATTTGGAAACGAAGGTTTTGCTCACATCAATCGTTGCGCCAGGTACAAAAATTTTATTATTCACTAGTGGTGAGTAAGCTCTTTTTTCGGCCTGATAAAAATCGCTGGGCGTGCGCAACGTTTGAAAATTAAAATCCTGCTCTTGTTTTATTTCATTACTTATCTTATCCACCAAGCGAAACACTAATCGATAATTTCCGCTTTTAATAAACGTATCATTGATTGGTATGGCAAAATCAAAATTATGATTTACCAGCGCCAACGTATCGCCAATAATATCCTTACGGTCATCCTTATTACTTTTTACCTGGAAACCATAATTCAACGAATGATCCGAAAGTTTTAGCTCAGGCACAAAACTAATCATGCCCTTTACCTGTGTAGCATCGGTATCATAAAAAGGCATAAACCCATCAAGGCTATCTTTGTTGGCGCGCACTATAAAATAATTTTGTGCCCGTACAGCAACCGCGCCAAAGCAGGGCAGTACGAAAAGAAAAAAAATAAAGATTATTTTTGGCCGCATAAAAAACAAACGTAAAGGTAAATGATAGAGCACGCGCCCGTGATAATGGATTGTGAATTTTTCCCGTGTTGGGAATGGTTTAATAAATTTATGAATGCTGAAAATGTAGTGATTGAGCAACACGAATATTTTGTGCGCACCAGTTACCGAAACCGCGCTTATGTAGTAGGCCCCAACGGAATTATTTGCCTCAGCGTGCCGCTTGATAAGGGTCGAAACCAACGCCGCATTATGAAAGATATTAAAGTGTGCAATGATGAAAATTGGCAAGCCCTACATTGGAAAACCTTAGAAGCTTGTTACCGTCGCTCTGTATATTTTGAATATTTTGAAGATACACTGCGCCCTTTTTATGAAAACAAGTTTGAGTATTTGATGGATGTAAATTTGTCATCTTTAAAAATTATTTTGGACTTGTTGCAAATTAAAAAAGACTATGAGCTTACGGAAAGTTACATCAAGCAGCAGCCCAATGATTTCCGAAATACTTTTTTACCCAAGAAAAGAAAAGAGACTTCGCAGCCCGCATACATTCAACCATTCAGCGACCGCGTGGGTTTTGAACCTAATTTGAGTATGTTGGATTTTTTGTTTTGGGAAGGAAGGTGGGAGTGATTACGATTTTTTATGTGGCGAGTGAGGTTTTCAACCGTAACTCTTCGCGATTTTCGAGCACTCCCTCAAAATAATTTAGATGTCGAATAGCCGCAGACCAAAACCGATGGGCGCCCAACAATTTGTATCTCTTTTTAGCCCCTGCCGAAATTGTTACTACGCAAGAATTACTATTTTGTTCAGTTATCAAAATTTCAACTTTTTCATTTAAGCTAAGTTTGTAATATTTCATGGATAGCAGTATGCCGTTTTCCGTTTCTTCTATCTGCTGGGTTTTAAACTTCCATGCCGATTGGTTAAGTGTTTTTATCAAGCTTTCTTTATCAAGGTGTATAATACTTTTTTTGTGCAACCGCCCTGTTTGGTTTTCCGTTAGGTTTATATCAATTCCCAACTTTTTGAGCCGATGTAAATTATAAAAAAATTCCGAAAGCTCAACGACGGGTAACATGATTATTATCCAAGGCAATTCTGAAAACCATATAAATGGCTCGGTATCCATAGAAAAGAAATACATGATGGGAATAATAATTGCCGCAAAAATGAGCAATGGAATAAAGGATAATAAAATGCTTCGTACTATAAATTTATTCTTAGAGTTCATGGCACAAAATTATTCCAAAACTCAAATCAGCGAACAGCGTTTTTGTTAAAGCTGCAAATAAGAATCGTGGTAATCAAGCTAATCCATAAAATCGTGGTAAAAAATCCTGACCTAGAATAACTCCCCACTCGTTTTATTCCCCTCATCCTCCATCAACGAAATTTCGAGCAAATCATTATCACACAATTTTGTACCCACGGCTTTATAATTTTTTACATCTTCTAGCTCGGCGAGGTCGATGGTTTGTTCGCTAGGCAGGTATTTTTTTTGTCCTGTTTTTAAAATTACCACAGGTGCATTTTTAGATGTAATCCATTCCAATCTGTTTTTTTTGCCTTCTTTTATAAACAATACTTCGGTGTTTAAAGTAGTGGTTTCTATTTTAAAACGTTTTACAAAATATTGTTTCTTAGTATCGTCAAACCATACGGCGCTGATGATGGCATTGGGATTAAACTTTTGAATGCGCACCAATTCATCATTTTCAAAACGCGTGCTAAGGTCTGTGTCATGAATTTTGTAAGTACCGTTTTGATAAAAAGAAAGAATCAAATCGCCTTCATGAAACTCGCCAAGGTAAATGCCTTTTTCATCTTTTACCAAACGACCCACTTTATCATCATACCAAAATTTTTCGCCGGGTAATGACGAACTTCCTTTACTCAAAAACTTAATGGATCGCACAGGATATTTGGTTACCTGATTGCCCTGACTACCACGCCCTTTAATAGCAATTTCGTCAAAATCATATTCAAACTTTTTAATGCGCGCACGGGCTGCCGAGCTGAGGCTTACTTGCACCAATTCACTTTCACCGCTAGGATTTTCGCTGAAGTAATGCACCTTACTTTTTGGATTTCCTTTGGTGAGGTCGTACTCTTTGTTGCGCGTAATGCTGGTTACATTAAACCGCTTGGCATAGCTTTTTCCGCTTTTACTATCCAAGTACATCATATTGTAAGTGGTGCGGTCGTCGCCTTTTTTCCAGATGGCCACGTGTAAAATATCCTTGCCTATAAATGTTTTGTCTTCCACTTTTACGACTTTCATAATACCATCAGCGCTGAATGCTATAATGTCATCTACATCGGCACAGTCAAAAAGAAATTCGTCTTTTTTCAGCCCTGTACCTATGAAACCTTCTTTGCGATTTACAAATAATTTTGCATTTGCAATGGCTACGTGTTTTATTTCAATCGTGTCGAATGGTTTTATTTCTGTTTTGCGCTCGCGGCCTTTGCCATATTTGTCAAGCAAGTTTTGGTAGTATGCTATCGCAAAATCATTCAGATTTTTAAGGTCGTGTTTGGTTTGTTTTATTTCTTCCTCTAGGCCTTTAATTTGATTTATTAAATCTTCAATATCCAATTTATAAATACGACGAACCGGTTTTTCGCACAGCTTTACTACATCCTCACGCGTTACATCGCGCTTTAGTTTTTTACGAAAAGGTATAAACGCATCTTCAATAGCTTGCAATACCGTTTCCCAATCTTTATGTTTTTGCTCTAGCTCTTTGTATATTTTTTCTTCAAAGAAAATTTTCTCGAGCGAGGTGTAATGCCATTTATTTTCGAGCGCGGCGAGCTTGATTTCTAGCTCGCGTTTTAGTAGTTCTTTGGTAGCATCGGTGTTATGCTTTAGCATTTCTGTGGCCGTAATAAACTTTGGTTTATTATCAACAATCACACAAATATTGGGCGAGATAGACACCTCGCAATTTGTGAATGCGTAGAGCGCATCAATAGTTTGGTCGGCCGTCATGGCACTGCTTACTTGCACTTCTACCTCTACATCGGCGGCTGTATTATCAGTTACTTTTTTTACTTTTAGCTTGCCCGCCTCGCTGGCTTTTACAATACTTTCCATGAGCGAACCCGTGGTGGTGCCGTAAGGCACATCTTTTATGAGCAGCGTATTTTTATCTTTCTTTTCAATGTGGGCACGCACGCGCACTTTACCTCCGCGCATGCCATCGTTATAATGCTCGGCATCCATCATGCCGCCCGTGGGGAAATCGGGCAATAATTTAAATTTTTTCCCTTCTAGATGTTTTATAGAAGCTTTTATAAGTTCTATAAAATTGTGCGGTAAAATTTTTGTCGAAAGACCCACCGCAATTCCCTCGGCACCCTGTGCGAGCAACAACGGAAATTTCATGGGTAAATGAACTGGCTCGTTTTTACGACCATCGTAGCTTAGTTGCCACTCGGTGGTTTTTGGGTTAAAAGCCACATCGAGCGCAAATTTTGACAAGCGCGCTTCAATATATCGTGGCGCGGCGGCACTATCGCCGGTGCGCACATCGCCCCAGTTACCTTGGGTTTCGATGAGCAAATCTTTTTGACCCAAATTAATAATCGCATCGCCAATGCTGGCATCGCCGTGCGGGTGAAACTGCATACTTTGCCCAATCACATTCGCCACTTTGTTGAACCGACCATCGTCCATCTCTTTTAGCGCATGTAAAATACGGCGTTGCACGGGCTTTAGCCCATCGGCAATATCGGGTACGGCGCGCTCCAGAATTACGTAACTGGCATAATCCAAAAACCAGTTTTTGTACATTTCCTTTACGTGGTTTTGTGGCGATTCGTCGCTTTTTAATGGCTCGGTGTTGGACATAAGGGGGCAAATGTAAAAATGGTTTATTGGGTTTAGCGGGTTTAGGGGGTTTAGTTTTTTTGAGAAAAGGGCAAGGGCCAATGGTTGTCATTATCGCGCAGATGCTTTTGGGACTTTAACAGTCGTATCCCCTTTGCGAAACTGCCTTGACATTCGGTGTTTTAGCTGTGCTGTTAGAATTGAATCTATTTTGAAAAATGGTAGCCTTTTTACTATATCAATTTTCAATAATTAAAACATTCCCACTCTTCACGCAATATTAAGCTAACAGCTAGGTATCGGTTGGCAAGCACATGCTTACATTTGCACTCTGTGCGGCAATTTTTTTTACTTTTTATATTAATGCTCATGAGTGTATTTGGCTGGGCGCAAGATAAGTTACCTATTGCGGCCATTGATACATCATCGGTTTTGCAAGACAACCCTACAATAATTCGCAGAACAACTGCCCGAAAACCTATACTAAAGCAAGGGCAAACACGCCAAAAAACCAATACTGGTCAACTATTTTTTGTAGGCCTTGGTGTGTTTTTGTTGTTTGGATTGCTTCGTTTTTTTTACAATAAATATTTGAATTCGTTATTTGATACGCTTAGCCGTAGCACGTTGCAACGCCTTAGCGGTGGCGAGCAACTTTGGCAAAGTACTACTACGCGCTTATTATTTTTGAGCGTTTATTTTTTGTCGGGTGGGTTTATAATTGGTCGGTTAGTGGCCTATTTTGGCAATGCCAATTTTTCTGCATTCACTTTTTGGATGCTAGGTAGTGCGGTTATGCTCGGTGCTTTTTTGTATAAATATCTTATGCTGAGTGCAGTTGCCATTGTTTTTCGCTTTAATAAACTCACTCGTTATTTTTTTCGGCACATCGTAGTAATTAATCAAATTATGGCCATGGTGCTACTCCCAATTTGCGGCATCATGTTATTTTTGCCTCCTCGGTTTGGGTATTTTGTACTGCTATTTGCAGCATTGGTTTTGGCTATTTCGCTTGTGTTTAAGTTTCTCATCAATATGGGTTATGTAAGAAATTCTATGAAATTAAATTATATTCATTTTATAGTATATCTT
>JBBSPP010000165.1:0-6634 GCA_038258625.1 Chitinophagales bacterium | reverse complement strand
CATATAAATAAGGTTGTTTGGTAAGTTGGTAGATCTCCAATTCATATAAATAAAATTGTTTGGTAAGTTCGGAGATCTCCAATTAATATAAATAACATTGTTTGGTACGTTCGGAGATCTCCCATTCATATAAATAACATTGTTTGGTACGTCGGGAGATCTCCCATTCATATAAATAACATTGTTTGGTACGTTCGCAGATCTCCCATTCATATAAATAACATTGTTTGGTACGTTCGCAGATCTCCCATTCATACAAATAAATAAAATTTGCACCATTAAACAAATTTCGGAACTCAATGGCTTGATTCAAGCCGACCGTGGCGAGCCTATTCATCTAAAATCGTGGCACAACCCTTGTTCTATATATACTACCTACTTTTAGTAGGGTTCACACACATTAATTACTGACAAAAAGATAGATTATATGAATTTGGATAGACAAAATTTCGCACTGCAAGCTGAGGATATGGAGGTTATGCCAATTGTGCCGCTCACAGAAGATGAGCTAAGCGATGATGAAAAAAAGAATTTGCCCACCAAGGATGTAACAATACTTACGTTGCGCAATATGGTATTGTTCCCCAATGTGGTGATACCTATTACCGTATCGCGAGATAAATCGATGGACGCTGTAAAATTTGCCGACAAAAACGGAATATACATTGGCGTGCTAGCTCAAAAAGATGATAAAATTGAAGAGCCTACAGGTACTGATTTGTACCGAACCGGCACACTTGCGCAAATAATTAAAATGATAAAAATGCCCGACGATAGCGTTACGATTTTTATCAGAGGGCAAATTCGGTTTCAGGTAGAAAATTTTACGCAGGAAGATCCTTTTTTCAAAGCTGATGTAAAATACCTCGAAGATGCGATGCCCAAACCCAACAAAGAGTTTAAGGCAATGACAGATAGCGTGCGCGATATGGCAGAATCCATCATGAGGAAATCGCAAAACGTACCACCTGAGGCTAGTATAATTTTGAAAAATATTGAGAACGTAGCTTTTCTGAATCATTTTATATCGTCAAATCTCAACAGTACACTGCAAGAAAAACAGCAAATGTTGGAGACGGATAATTTTCAGAAACGCACCGAAATGTTGTTGAAATTATTACAAGTAGAGCTGCATCATGTAGAGCTAAAAAATAAAATAACGAACAAGACTAAAAAAGATATTGATAAACAGCAGCGCGAATATTTTTTGCAGAATCAAATGAAATCAATAAAAGATTAGCTTGGAGGCGATAGCAACGACCGCGAAATTCGTGACTTGGTGCAACGCGCCGAAAAAGTAAAGTTGAGCAAAACGGCCAAGGAGCTTTTTGATAAAAGCATACAAAAGCTGGAGCGCATGCACCCCACCACGCCCGATTATTCTATTACGTATAATCACTTGGATTTGATATTGGATTTGCCTTGGGATGTTTTTACCACCGATACGTATGATATTCCCAAAGCACGAAAAATATTGGACAGCGACCATTACGGCATGCACAAAATAAAAGACCGATTGCTAGAATATTTGGCGGTACTAAAATTAAAAGGTGATATGAAATCGCCCATTTTGTGTTTCGTAGGCCCTCCGGGTATTGGTAAAACATCTTTGGGAAAAAGCATTGCGCACGCAATCAACAGAAAATATACGCGCCTAAGCCTTGGCGGTATGCACGACGAAAGCGAACTACGCGGGCATCGAAAAACCTATATTGGCGCAATGCCGGGTAGGTTAATTCAGTCATTGCGAAAAGTAAAGACGTCCAACCCTGTTTTTATTCTGGATGAAATTGATAAACTTGGAAAAGATTTTAGAGGCGATCCGAGTTCAGCATTATTGGAAGTTTTGGATCCCGAGCAAAATCATACTTTTTATGATAATTATTTAGAGATTGAATATGATCTCAGCAAAGTACTTTTCATAGCTACCGCAAATAGCCTTAATGATATTCAGCCCGCACTGCGCGATCGGTTAGAAATCATAAACCTGAACGGCTATGCCGTGGAAGAAAAAATTGAAATAGCCCGCAAGCATTTAATACCAAAACAAAAAGATGCACACGGATTAAAAAATCATAAGGTAACAATTGGACCTCCCGCTATCCGAAAAATAATCGAAGACTACTCTCGCGAAAGTGGCGTACGTGAATTGGATAGGCAGATTGCTAGTATCATGCGCAATATTGCCATGCAAGTAGCCACAAACCCAAAGCAAAAAGAATTTAAAATAACGCCCGAAGATGTAGTGGAAATTTTGGGCAAAGCAAAATACAATATTGAATTGTATAAAAAAGATTTACCAGCCGGTG
Source organism: Chitinophagales bacterium (assembly GCA_038258625.1). Classification (GTDB taxonomy): domain Bacteria; phylum Bacteroidota; class Bacteroidia; order Chitinophagales; family Chitinophagaceae; genus JAGNRR01. The sequence goes on along the minus strand of JBBSPP010000165.1, from coordinate 4,325 downwards.
TGGCCGTTGGCCTAGCTTGGACGTATGTGGGTGGCGATATTTTATTTATAGAAGCCGCCATGAGCAAAGGCAAATCTGGGCTAACCCTTACCGGCAACCTTGGCACGGTGATGAAGGAAAGTGCAATGACTGCATTGTCTTATTTAAAATCGCACGCTGAAGAATATAAAATTACGCAAGAGCTTTTGGAGAATAATCATTTTCACATACACGTACCCGAGGGCGCTACGCCCAAGGATGGACCGAGCGCAGGGGTTACTATGCTCACCGCTTTGTATTCTACAATTTCGGGCAAGGCTGTAAAAAAGAATTTGGCAATGAGTGGCGAAATCACGTTGCGCGGGCAAGTACTACCAGTTGGTGGCATTAAAGAAAAAATATTGGCGGCAAAACGAGCTGGTATAAAAGAAATTATTCTTTGTGCTGATAATGAAAAAGATATTCTTGAAATTCCTGAAGAATTCATACGTGGATTAAAATTTAATTATGTTGAGAAGATGGAAGATGTTTTGAAGATTGCGATAAAGTAAAAACAAATATTTTAATTTTTAAAGTACACTAAAAAGTAAAGGCTCCGAAATCGGAGCCTTTACTTTTTTATTTGATAGTTGCAATTTTTATCTTTTCACCACTTTAGCAGTGCCTTTACCGTTAGCCGAAGATACACTTACAAAGTACACACCCCGTGTAAGTGCAGACATATCCACTTTTATACTATTGGCTCCTACACTAAGTTTGGTTGCATTATTTGTAACCACTTTACCCGTAAGGTTGGTAACTAATACAACCGCTTGTCCGCCTATGTTGGCATCATAGTCAATGGTCACAACATCATTTACTGGGTTGGGATATACGTTCAGCTTTTCAACGTTACGGCTAATATTTTTTGTGCTAACAGGCTGGCTAGCCGATGTTGATCGAAAAATACCTCTTCCATATGTACCGGAGTAAATAATGTCTTTGGCATACGTAATTCCATTTTTTTCTTGAAGCAATTGTTTCACAACAATATCGGTAGTTGTTAAACGTGGATGCCAAGTACTAATGTCATTATTGCCTATTATATTGTTTAGCTCTTTCCAAGTGTTACCACCATTATCAGTGCCATATACGCCCAAATCTGTACCTACTAAATAACAATTTGGTTCTGAAAGCATTTTTATACTAAATACAGGCATTTGAGGTAAACGAGTATTAATTGCACCAGAACCTTGAATAGAAACTATGTTTCTTGCCACAGGCGTAGAAGCCAGCGCATTGATAGATCGAAATACATAATCCGTATTACCGTAATTAGGCACACAAAAAACAAGCGTATCACCAGTGAATGAACAATCAATACCATCAATCTCCCTGCCGTAAGAGCCTATATTCACTACCGAAAACTGGTTACCTTGAGCAAAGCCTGTTACTAATAAATTATTAGTAAAATCGTAAGTATATTTTTTATTGTACATATCCAAGCCAGTAATTCTGTATAGCGTACCACCAGAAGTACCAGCATAGGCTACTTTACCATCTCCACTAAGTGCCATATACGAAAAGAAAGCATTCGTAGCAGTAACCAATGGAAACCAAACTGGCGTAGTAGCTAGTGCATCTTGGGTAAACCAAACATTGTTTCTTAGACCTAGCATTAAAACTGATTTTCCTTTTTGTAAATTCTCTTCGAGCACCAGTGGTGCAGAAAATAAAGATCCTTCATCGGGGCTACCATCTCCAGTCGTCCATAGGTTAAAATCGCCGGGTGATGCTGTTACAACAGTTTTGTCAATATTCAAATCAAACATGGAAGTGAAAGACGATGAAGAAATTCCACCATCTGTAGCTCTTCTTAATACCCCATTATGAGAAGACACAAAACGAACATATAAGTCTATATAACTTATGGCACTTGGCATACCATCACCTCCACCTTGCTCTTTAGAAGTTTTTGGCGAATTTGCATATGATCCGTCTAGTACTGCAGTACCATTATCCTGCATTCCGAAAAGAATATGCCCTAAACGATTAACTGCTATACCATAACACTGAGCAGTGACGTAGTCTTTATTTTTTTCAATAAAAAATGGATTTGGCTCAGTACAATCTTGGGTTCTGAAAAACCCACCATCAGTACCTACGTACATTAAATTTACGTTAGAAGAATTAAAAATAATGTCATGCATATCGGCATGTACATATCGCCCCGTCTGGAAAGATGTATTGGCAAAAGCAATTGCTTTCCAATTTGTAGCAGGCGTCCATCTTAGCAAATCCAATTGACCACCTAAAAATACCATATCCTTATCGGTTGGGTGCACACCAAAAGCAATATTATAAGTGCCTTGATCACCAAGTGGGTTAAATAATTGAGTACCTCCCTGACCAATCGTTGTCCAATTAGTACCATTGTTCGTCGTGCGATAAACACCTTTTGTGGTTCCAGCTGTGGTGCTCATTACAGCGTAAATATAATTTTCATCACTAGGAGAAATAGCAATTTCAACACGACCTATACCTGGTTTACCTGGCAAACCAAATGCGGCATCATTTATTAACTGATAACTTGACCCACCATTTGTAGAAATTAAAATATTATCTACAGAAGCAGCTACAATTGTATTTCCAGTTGATGATATTTCTACGTCAGTCACTCCAAGATTTGCACCAAGACCAGTAACGGCAGGAGCCCAAGTTGTACCAGCATTTGTGGTAACGTACAATCCTCCTTGTGTAGCAGCATATATTTTATTAGCATCTGTAGGGTGCGCTTTCATCTCGTTTACGTAATGCCAAGGCGAGTTGGTTAGGTTAAATGTAGTGCTCGTCGATGGCAACTGCGAAAAGGTTAATCCCTTATCGGTTGATTTATATACACCGTTACCTGGCAATCTGCTCCCACCTGGAAAACTCTCACCTGTTCCATAATAAATATCACCATTGGCCGCTTGCGTAATGCTCGAAATTGACAATCGTTCCAAAGAGTCATTACCAGCTACTTGGTTCCAAACGTTTCCGCCATCGGTAGATCGCCAAAAACCACCTGTTACCATACCCATATACAGTAAATTAGAGTCTGCACGATCACACAATATTGCGCGTGTTCGACCGCCAATATTGTTAGGCCCCATAGCCTGCCACTCCAAATTTGGAATTGACCCAAGCGTTTTGCTTGATGACGATTGACGCATTGCATTTGCCTGATCTCTTGCCGCTTGCACATCAGCCATATTCAATACGCCGGTCACCTGATTCACTAATTTAGATTGCATGTAATCATTCGCCTCGCCCGATTCTTCTTTTTCTTCAATTCCCTCCTTTCGCAGCTCTTCGGCAAAATGAGGATTTAATTGTTGTTTTACACTCGCTGTAATTGCTGCAACTGATAAAAGTGCTACTGCGAACCCAGGTAATAAGATAGATTTAATATTCATTTGTTTATTTTTTAACGCTAGCTAAATTAGTTCCTTTTAATCAGTTTATGAAAAAAAATTCAATCACTTTTTTGTAAAATTAATTTATAGCGTAAAGTGATGGCAAAATAAATTTAATCCTATAAATTTGAGCAACAAACAAAGCAAAACGTGATGAGCGATTATAACAACGAAAACATTTACAGCAAACGATTACGAGCCGGGAAAAGACGCACTTACTTCTTTGATGTACGCACAACAAAAAACAATGATTATTTTGTAACCCTCACCGAAAGCAAAAAACGATATGACGGGGAAGGATACGATCGGCACAAAATTTTTCTGTACAAGGAGGATTTTAATAAATTTATAGATGCGCTAACCGAAACAATTATGCATGTAAAAACAGACCTAATGCCCGATTTTGATTTTGATGCCTTTCGCCACGAGGATGATGAAGATAATTATTCGTCAGGTACACTCAATACTCCCTCCGAAGAAAATCCCTCCGCCGCACCAGAAGCTGTGCCAGATCATCCTTACGACTCAACCTCCGAAATTGCCGACGAATTAAACAGCACACCAAAAGAAGCGAGCCACACGCATCCCAATACCGAAAACCCAACGGCAAATGATGACGCCGAAACTTGGTAACCCGCATACACATATATATTGTACATCATAATTTGCCATCATTAGGTTGCTGTTTAGCATAATAGTTTACCTTCGTTTTCTTTTTTTTTATGCAGAAAAACATCCGCAACTTTTGTATTATAGCTCATATTGACCATGGTAAAAGCACCTTGGCAGACAGACTGTTGGAACATACCCAACGCGTAGGCGAGCGCGATATGAAACACCAATTGCTTGATGATATGGACCTAGAACGCGAAAAAGGCATCACCATAAAAAGCCACGCAATCCAAATTG
>JBBSPP010000164.1:0-6649 GCA_038258625.1 Chitinophagales bacterium | reverse complement strand
TAGCTACGGAAGATGTTGATATTCAAAATTTATCCACCGCCAACGACACCGTTTTATTAAAAGAAATTTTATACCCCGACGATTTTCCACGAGTCATCAATTGCGCAGATGCCGGCACAGTTTTTCGATTTCTGACGTGCCTTTGTGCAGCGCAGTGTGATAGAATTTTTTTTCTGGAAGGAACTGAACGTTTACTCAATCGCCCCATGAAACCGTTGCTTGATTGCCTTACAAAAATGGGCGCTGATATTAATGTGATTCTTGATGGAGAAAAAATTACATCGTTTGTAATTAATGGAAAAAAAATTCAGCACAAAAGGGTTTCCATTGCAGGCGATGTTTCCAGCCAATTTATTAGCGGTCTTTGTTTAATAGCACCACTTATTAAAAATGGACTGAGTCTAAAAATCGAAGAACCCATTTTTTCCAAACCGTATATTTATCTTACCCTCAATTTATTAAAACAGTTTGGCATTGAAAGCACCTTTGAAAAAAACGAAATACGCATAGACCAACAAAAAATTAGACCAAAAAATATTCGGGTAGAAAATGATTGGAGCAGCGCCACTTTTTTTTATAGTTACATGATGCTGTGCGAAAGTGATGCAACAATCTTGCTTGAGGACCTTGGCGAAAATGATATTCAGGGCGATAAATTTATTGCAGCACTATGCAAAGATTTTGGCGTAGAAACAAATTTTACAAAAGAAGGCGCACGACTGCAAAAAATAAATGCGAAAGACCAACCGCCTGCAAAAATTAATTTATCCAATTATCCTGATTTGGCAATTCCGTTTATGGTGGCGTGTGCATTCAAGTTTCCGGCCACTCGTTTTACGGGGCTTGCTCATTTGCGGGCTAAGGAAAGCGACCGAATAAAAGCGCTACAAACAAATTTAGAAAATTTTGGCGTTTTACTCCATGAGGAAAACGGCCAACTTTGGTTTGAAAAAATGGCATCTTTTAAAAAAGTAAATGTTGCAGAAGTAAAAACCTACAGCGATCACCGAATCGCAATGTCATTCAGCCTTTTGGCTATATTGGGCTACGAAATAAGGTTGGATAATACGGCCTGTATTGCAAAATCATTTCCCAATTTTTTGCAACAAATTTCCACGCTAGGAATTTGCCTGAAAAACTAGATATTTAACCGCCTTTCCGCCTTTTACTCATCATCAAATAATTATATTTGTCGCTTAATCCTCTTTATACATGAACTATAAAAATATAAATAATATTACTGGATGGGCGATTGGCATTATTGCCTGCCTAGTTTATTTAATCACTATGGAAGGTGCCATTAGTTTTTGGGACTGTGGCGAGTTTGCCGCCGGTGCCGTAAAATTAGAAGTGGTTCACTCACCAGGTGCTCCACTTTTTTTATTGATTGGGCGTTTCTTTGCTATATTTTTTAGTCCGGCTTACCAGTATGTTGCCATCAATTCCGTATCGGCACTGAGCAGTGGATTTACTATTTTATTTTTATTTTGGACCATTACCCACTTTGCACGCCGCATAGCGCTTATGCGGAGCGAAGATGGCGTGCTAACTTCTAATGCAATCGTGGCCATTATGGGTGCCGGTATTGTCGGTGCGTTGGCCTATACTTTTTCTGATACTTTTTGGTTTTCGGCGGTAGAGGCCGAGGTGTATGCGATGTCTTCTTTCCTTACAGCACTAGTGTTTTGGGCTATCCTCAAATGGGAGGATAAAGTGAGCGAAGGTTCAATAGGTGCTGACCGTTGGATTATTTTTATTGCTTTTATTATTGGCTTATCAGTAGGGGTTCACCTTTTAAACTTATTGACAATCCCCGCGATTGTGATGGTTTATTATTTCAAAAAATATGATGTTACTCCATTGGGTACTTTAATTGCTTTTGCCGTTGGTTGCGTTATTACAGGCGTAGTTCAAATTGGGATTATTCAGTATGTACCCAAAATTATGTCGGGCTTCGATGTGTTTTTTGTGAACGATTTGGGCGCAGCATTTAATATGGGTGTGTTTGTGGTATTGTTACTTTTAGCGGCATTGTCTGCCGGGCTTTTAATTTTGGCAAAAAGAAAAGGAAACTACTTTTTGCATTTAGGTACTTTATGTTTCATGTTTATTCTTATTGGATATTCTTCTTATTTCCAAACGGTGATACGCTCAAATGCTGATGTGCCTATTGATATGACCAATCCGGATAATGCTTATGCCTTGGTTGATTATCTGGGTCGGGCGCAGTACGGTAGCATTCCACACCTTTCGGGGCCTGACTTTACAGCCGGCCGGCCGATTGATGCAAAGGAGGGCGGTATGCAATATTATAAAGGCAAAGACAAGTATGTAGAGCTTGGCAAGCGCCGTGATGAGTACATTTATGATCCGGCTCATACCCGCGTTTTTCCACGTGTGTGGAATGGCAATGATCCAAATCATGTAAGTTTTTATCAAAATTATTTGGGTCTAGCGGATGGCGAAGATCCCAGCGCGTCAGATAATATTAGTTTTTTTATGGGCTACCAAGTAAACCAAATGTGGTGGCGCTATTTCTGCTGGAATTATATTGGTCGGCAAAATGATTTTCAAAACATTATTGGCGAGCCTGATAATAGCAATTGGCTGTCTGGTATAAAACCAATTGATAAATTATTTGGACGAGGCGATGTGGACAAGGCGCCTGATATGATGGCGAAAAGCAAAGCCCGAAATGAGTTTTACTTTTTACCTTTTATCTTAGGCATCATAGGCATCCTTTACCAACTAAAACATGATAAACGAAACGCATTTATAGTAGGACTGTTGTTTTTCTTTACAGGTCTCGCCATTGTGATTTACCTAAATAATACACCACGCCAACCCCGTGAGCGAGATTATGCTTATGCCGGTGCCACTTATGCTTATGCAATTTGGATAGGCCTGGGTGTGCTCATGGTGAAAGATTTGATAGAGAGATTGATGAAAGGAAAAATGGCTACCTACGCAGCCATTGCACTGTGTCTATTGTTGGTGCCTGTAATTATGGCCGCAAAAGGTTGGGACGACCACGACCGTAGCGACAAAACATTGGCGCGCGATACGGCTTCAAATTACCTAGCAAGTTTGGATAAAAATGCAATCCTATTTACCGAAGGTGATAATGATACCTACCCGCTCTGGTATGCGCAGGAAGTAGAAGGCCTCCGGCCCGATGTGCGGATAATTAATTTGAGCCTGCTCGGGATTGATTGGTATGTAGATCAGCTAAATAATGCAGTAAACGAAAGTGCTCCAATACCTATGATTTGGAAACCAGAAGATTATAGAGGCCGCAGTTTGGATCAGGCAATGTATCAGGCTAGTTCAAAAGTTGATGCCAATTCTTATTATGATTTAACGGAGGTTCTTTCTTATTTGAGCAAAAATAATGGAGGCATGAATGGCGCCATACTACCTACCAAAAACTTTAGTATTCCGGTAAATAAAGCAAACATTAAAGCAAGCGGAATTATGGCTGGGCGCGATTCTATTTTAGAAAATGCACCAGAGCGTATCAACTTTACCTTACCACGTGATTATGCACTTAAAAATGATTTGGCGTTGCTCAATGTAATTGCTGCAAATAAATGGAATCGTCCTTTATATTTTGCAAATTCGATTGATCAAAATCACTATGAAGGCCTGAGCGAACATTTGGAATTGGAAGGCTTGGTATATAAATTAGTGCCTTACCGCACAATCGGTTCTTCTACCGTGGTGCCGCTCATGTTCAATGAAGCTAAATGTTTGAAATGGGCGTTAGAAGATATAAAATTTGGCGGAGCTGAAAAAGGAACGGTTTACTATAACCAAACCAACCGCCGTATGTTGAGCGGCCTACGCATTGCATCTTTTCAAATTGCCGATAATTTATTGCGCAACGGTAAGAAAAAAGAAGCCATTCAAGTGCTAGATCATGTAATGAAAGGGATTCATGAAAAATCATATCCTGTGTCTATTACCCAAGAAGATAGAGCCTTGGTACTGATTGCTGATAAATATATAAATGCGGGTGCCAAAAAACAGGCAACTGAATTGTGTGAAAAATTATTGACGCATTGCAAAAAGCAAGTGGACTATTACGCTAGCCTAAAACCAGCCGATAAAGAAATTGGTAGCATGAGTTATGGTCAGGCAGATTTTGGCCGTACGATACTCAACTTTTTGGCACAAACTGCTACCATGAATGATATGAAACCCCTTGGCGATAAACTGCAAAAAGGCTTGGCAGAAATTAATCAGCAATTGCCCATGGCACCACAGCAAATGCAGCAGCCACAACAATAGAAATATGAAGTATAGAGCTATTACGGGGAATGAAAATTTTGAGATTAAAGGCGATGATGCTCATTGGCAAATAGATAAGGAACTTTTTGAGTTAAGAAAAAATAATAATAGTAAGTCAATATTTGAAATTACGGATGAACAGGGAGTAACGCACCAAGCGATGATTCAGCACATAGATGGTGAAAACAAGCAAGTGAAAGTGAGCATTGGCCAAAAACAATTTGTGGTGGACATCCTAGAAGATATTGATAAAAAAATGCTGGCACTTGGCATTGATATTAAAGAACTATCCAAGGCAAAAAATATTAAAGCACCCATGCCAGGCTTAATATTAAAAACATTGGTCACAGAGGGGCAATTAGTAAAAAGCGGCGAACCGCTATTTGTACTAGAAGCCATGAAAATGGAAAATGTGTTTAAGGCACCAGCTGACGTAGAAATAAAAACTATTTTAATAAAAGATGGCGAAACGGTGGATAAGAATCAAGAGCTTATTGTGTTTGCCTAAAAAGAATAACAGCATGAAAAAAATAATTTTGCTATCGCTAATGCTCGCAATATTTTGCGGTAGCGGCTATGCACAAGCCAAAAAAACGTACGTGTATTTGGAGGTAAACAAAAATTTGCCCGTAACCATAAAACTAAATAATACCCCGGTAAAAAATGAGCGAAAAGGCTATGTACTAATTACCAATTTGCAAGCGGGTAGTAATGTGCTCAGTTTTGATTTTGCCAATCCTGATTTTAAGCCACATGAATTTGTACTAGAAAATACAGGTGAAAAATCAATGGGTTTGAAATTGGCGCGGGTGAGCGACAATAAATTTGTACTGCAAGATGTGGTGAGCAAAAAAATAATTAACGATAAAAACACAATCGGTACAAACCCAATTGCCTTGCAAGAAAATCAACGAGCTGAAACCGTAACGAGTACTAAGAAAAAAATCCAAAAAAATAAAACAGAAACCGTTGTACTAAAAGAAACGAAAAGCAAGCCGTTGGCAAAAAAGGAAAACAAGCAAGAGGCGGTAGTACAGATTGAAAAAAAAGTAGCGAAAGAAAAAAAAGTAGTGACGGTTGCGGAAACTAAAACACAAAATAGGATAGAAAAAAGTGTGGTGGCAACTACAAAAACTAACGATGAACCCGGGCGTACTTACGCCATGTACCAAAAAAGAAATACCAATACCGATAATAGTAAGCGGTATAAAAACTACGGCAAAGCTAGACGGGCGGCTAGGCGAGCCACAAGACAATTGGCCAAAGAAAATACAACAGCCACTAAGCCAACCATACAAGCCAAAGTGCCTAAGGCCCAAAAAAATGAATCAACCATTGCTACAAATAGTACCAATGATAAACAAGTAAAAAAAGAAGCGAGACAGCAACGCCGAGAGGCTCGCCAACAGGAAATGCTGGCTAAAGAAAAAGAAGAAAATGCAAGAGTAGAAAAAGAGCAGGCAGACAAAGAAGCGCAACGGGAAAAAATAAAACAAGAAAAGTTGCAGCTTAAAAAACAAGCAAAAGAAAATAATGATACCCAAAATAAAGAAGCCCTGAAAAAGGAGCGCGCAGAAACTGACAATGTTGTAGTAACCGAACGCACCGCCAAGAAGAGCGAAACAACGCAAGTAGCACCAAAAAAGAAAACAAATAATTTGGGTATTGAAGAAAAAATAATAAATGCTGAACCCGCAGGTAACAATAGCCGTAGTGTAAAAGTGGCAACGGAACCAGCAGGGGCTAATAATACGATAGCTGCGCGGTGTACAAACTCGGTACGTACGGAGCGGGTAGCGGATTGGACATTGCGCCTGCACAAAAAATATGACGACGAAGCTCGTGAAAAATACATTGCCAAAAAGCTAGGCGACAAATGTATAAGCTCCAACAACCTGAGTGTGCTACTAAGTAATATGGATACTCAGATAGGCCGTTACAAGCTAATCCGAACGCTGTACCCACAGCTTGAAGACCCTACGGATTTGGATGAATTTTATAAATTTTTTCCTTCGCCATCTTATATCGCCAAGCTAAAGGAGCTTGGTACAGAGGTGGGGAATTGATGGTTTAGAAAGCACTGAGATTTTATAAAAACCCCTTCGCCAATGCGAAGGGGTTTTGGTTTTGAAGGAATTCGTTTTTCATGTTTTAATATACATTAAGATGGTAGGCGAAATCTAGAACTAAGCGCCCGTATTTTTTGAGACTTAGTTGCTTTCAATATAATTTCATTTTTCTATGAAAAAGTAATGGGTGTGCTGCCAACACAGCATCATCTTGATAAGAAATCTAAATATCGAAATAATGAACGATGGATAAATACCTTATATTTGAATATGATGACAGAAGGGTGGAC
>JBBSPP010000163.1:0-6673 GCA_038258625.1 Chitinophagales bacterium | reverse complement strand
TACAAGTAGACGGCACCTTTGATACTGTTACAGAAAATGCTGTGCGCAAATTTCAGCAAGACAATAATTTGCAAGCCGATGGCAACGTTGGCCCCAAGACTTGGGCTGCGTTAGAATCCAAAGTTTTGGAAAGTAAAAAGAAAACTCCTACACTTACAGATTCGGAAAACCCAAGTTTAATAGGCGCGCTGAAAAATAGAAGCACCGGGCCGTTAGTAACTTTAATGCAGGAGCGACTGCTGCAACTTGGCTATCGAATTTTTGTGGATGGAAAATTTGGAATCGGTACAGAACGGGTGGTGCAACAGTTTCAGAAAGATAATCAACTAACCGTGGATGGAATTGTAGGCGTAATAACCTGGCAAAAAATATTGGCGAATGTAAATGTGAAACCGACTACAACACGCGCCGTACCCAATGTGCCATCGCCAAACAAAGGATTAATTGATCGGGATTTTTTCTTTTCGGAAATAAAAAATCAAGGTCTTTTCCGTTCATTAAGTACGAAACAGGTGGAAGGAATGAATTTTATTTTAAACGGTTGGGAAAAATCGCCTTACACAGATATGCGTTGGCTCGCCTACATGCTGGCCACCACTATCCACGAAACTGCTAGCACAATGCAGCCAATTGCCGAGTATGGAAAAGGCAAAACCCGACCTTACGGACAAAAAATTAAAATGAATCGGAATCGATACGCCTCGCCAAATCAGATATATTATGGGCGCGGATATGTGCAACTTACTTGGTACGAAAATTATGAAAAAATGGGTCGAGTTTTGAATGTAGATTTATTAAATAATCCTGAAATGGCCATGAACCCTAGTATCGCGTTTGACATTATGCAGGAGGGAATGACGCTAGGCATTACGGGCAACGGCGATTTTACAGGGCATTCTCTGGAGCGTTATTTTAATCAAACCAAAGAAGACTGGGTCAACGCTAGAAAAATAATTAATGGCAACGATAAAAAAGAACTGATAGGTAATTATGGAGTAAAATTCCATCGCGCTTTGCGCTTTAAATAGGTACTATTTTTAAAAAAAAAACACAGCTCGAATTCAATAATGGAAATTCTATTTGTGAATTTGGTTTCATTTTTTTTAAAGGTTTGTATTTGCATTTTTCAATTTTTATAAGTCATTAAACACAACGTGCTAAATATGCTATAAAAAAACTAGCTGCCTCTGGTTACTACCAAAAAACGAAAAGCCCATTTCCATAGCACGCTATAGTTTTTGACGCCAGCTTTTTGCAATAGACTTTTAAGTTCATTTTTTTTAAACCCACGCGCTACTGAAAGTGGGGCATCGTTTTTTACTAGATAAGATTTTGAAAAAAGCTGTGTCAATATTTTTATGGAAGAGTAGGCGAGTGGATGCCGATGAAGATCATTTATCACAAATCCAATTTTGGCATTTTGCTGTAGCCAAGCAAATTGTTCTATAAGTTGTTCATCGGTAAAGTGATGGCAAAATAGGGAACTAAAAATAATGTCGGGTGGTGTATCAAAGGTTACGGTGCGATAATCGCTCTCAATAAAATCAATGTTGGGGTAAGTTTCTCGGGCAAATTGCACACAGCTATCTTTTAAATCCACGCCTGTGAATTTATATTTTCTGTTAAGTTTTTTTTGTAAAAAAGCCAAATTATCGCCACCGCCGCTACCAATTTCTACAATGTGAACTGGTTGATTTGTATCGGCAGGTAATAATTTTTTGATGCCTGCTAGCGTAATTTGATGCCCCCCGAGCAACGTATTTATCGTATTAAGCTCGCGCAAATTTTGCTTTACATCCGCAAACGGAATATTGTCCTCATCTAGTAATTCTTTTTTGTATGAGCGATTTTTTAAGTGCATTTGATATTTTCAATCTTCCAAAAAGTAAGTCTAGCGTTTTTTGTCTAAAATCTAAACCGTACTCAAAATAGCACTCTCAATTGTTAGCCCCGGACCAAAACCGGCCGCAAAAACTTTTTGATTAGAAGCTGAAATATTTTTTCGCATTGCGGCTAATACATAAAAAATTGTAACCGAACTCATGTTGCCAAACCGCCGCAAAATGTGGTAAGAAGTTTCTAAATCTTCGTCTTCGAGATTCAGGGCTTTTGCAAATTCTTGTAATATTTTTTTCCCGCCGGGGTGTATTGCCCAATGCGCTATTTCGTTTGGGTGTTCAATTGCCTTATTCAAAAGTGGTTCTATATTTTCGCCCAAAATGGTGGGAATGTAACTGCTCAGCGTCATTTGAAAACCGCTTGGGCCAATGTGCCACGCCATATCTTTTTTCCCCTGCAGCGCTACTTCGGTATAAAAAGATTCTATTTTATAGAGGCTGTCTTCTGCCTCATTATTTACCAAAACTGCCGCGGCTCCATCGGCAAACAATAAAGTAGAAGCAACATTATCCATCGTAAATTCATTCTGAAAATGCAAGGTGCATAGCTCTACATCTACAATTAAAACCTGCGCGTTTTTTTCATCGGCACAAATTGCTTTTGCCATTTTTAGCGCATGAAAACCCGCGTAGCATCCCATAAAATTTACGCCTAATCGCGTAGTATTTGTTGGTAGATTCAAGCTTTCAAGCAAAATGATTTCGAGGCCCGGGGCGGCAATGCCGGTGCAGCTCACGGTAATTAAATGCGTAATATTTTGTAACTCCGTTTCGCTTAAAATTTTTCGTACAGCGGCCTCGCACATTTTGGGTGCTACCTCAAAAAATATTTCCATACGTGAAACTGTGGTAGCTTCCTCGGTTTTACTTTTTAACAAAACTCCATCGCCATTTTCCAAACTAAAATCATTAATAGCAGAGTAGCGCGTATCAATCCAAGAGTTGTCGTACATGCGCTCTACCCGCGCCATGTATTGCTCGGGTATGTTGTATTGCTGCACAGCAAACTGTTTAATAGCGGTTTGTTTATGTTCAAAGGGGGCGTTTGCCGTTCCTATTTTTTTTATAAATGCCAAAATATTTTTTTCAGAATGTAGCGAAAGTAGGTAATAGACGAAGGCCTAATTCTATTCTTTCCTAAATTCTTTTTTTCTTTTTTATTTAAAATTGGCACGGCATATTGGCGGCACTTTTGCAGAAAGCCGTACTTTAACCGCGCTATCTATGAATATACGTTGGCTATACTTGCTTGGATTTTTTTCGTTGCTAATCGTGCTGATTGGTTGCTCGCATCCTGCCGAAAAATCATTTTATTTTTGGCGTAGCACATACAATTTAGATAGCATGGAGCGAGCAGCGTTGCAAAAAAGTGGAACGCTGTATGTAAAAGTTTGCGATGTGGTACGTGAGGATTATCGCGCAAAACCTGTGGCGGTTACCATTTGGAAAGACGAGCCTTTGCCAGATGTAAATTATATCCCAGTTATTTTTATTGACAAAGATGTTTTTGTGCGCAACTATGCGACTGATGATATGGATACGAGCGAGGGGCGCAGATTAGCTGAAAATGTTTTTAAACTAATCAGCACATCTTGGCTGTATAACAAATTGTCGTTTAATGAAATTCAAATTGATTGTGATTGGACGCCGCTTTCGCGCAAGCGGTATTTTGTTTTTTTGTATGAATTAAAAAAAGTAAGTAGTAAAAAAATTATAGCAACGCTGCGATTAGATCAAATAAAAAATTATAAAACTACGGGTGTGCCACCAATTGACGAGGGCGTGTTAATGGCGTATAATATGGGAAACCTTACGAGTGTGGATGCTAAAAATTCCATTTTGTCTATGCCAGTTTTGAAGCAATATATAAATTCAAAAACAAATTATCCCTTGCCAGCAAAGCTTGCCTTGCCTTTTTTTGAATGGAAGTTGCTATATCAAAATGAAAATTTCAGAGGTATTCTCAGAGAGTTTCCTGATTCGGTTTTATTGGAAAATTTTACCACGAAAGATGACATTATTTACTTGTGTAAAAACAATTTTAAATTCAACGAACGGCAATTTGAAATGGGCGATATTATTCGCGTAGAAAAAACATCACCGGCATTATTGCAAGAAGCTGAAAACTATATTCGGGGAAAAATGAAACTAAAAAATGAAACAATTTATTTTGACTTATCAAGCAAAAATTTACTGAACAATGAATAGAAAAATAATCCTGCTGCTGCTACTATTTTTTGTAGGAAAATCAATGGTATTTGCCTGCGGCCCAGAAGCAATCAACCGCGAGTTTAGCCTTTTTTTGAAAACGTATAATCGCTCGCATCCGCTATATTATTTTTATTTTAATAGTGGTAGTTTTGATTTTGGCGACTATAATAACGAATTAGCAAAACAGCCAAGTGCGAATGAATTGGAGTGGGTGAGGCTACTGGACAACAAATTTGAATCGGCAGTAATACAGTCCTACATTGGTGCGCCGCAACAATTCTACAGAAATAAACGGCCAACAGTTGATGTAAATGATGAGGCAAAATTGGCGGAATATTTGAGCGCAAATAAACCATTCGTTGCCGAGTATGTTGAACAACTTTACGCATACAGCAGCTACAACCAACAGTATGGTGATATGTGGAATTATAACGGGTATGTGTATCGGCAAGACTCTTCTGTGCTTTTTAAATTAATAGAAAACACCAAGCAGATTTATAAAAAAACGAAGGATGTGAATTTGAAATGGCGGTGCGCTTATCATATTCTGCGCATGGCATATTTTAATAAATATACTTTTACGGCAGACAAATTATATGCGGAATTTGTAACGCCGCTTCCGAAAAATAAATCTGTGATGGAGTTTTGGTGTTGGGGAATTAAAGGCGGTATTCTGAAAAGCCAAGGAAAAAAAGAAGAAGCATTTTTGCAATATGCGCGCCGATTTATGCGAGATACTTCTGACGCAAATACGGTGTATGTTGACCTTAAACATTTGCAGAAATTGGACATGGAAAAGCTGTTGCGCTTATGCAAAAATGACGATGATAAACTAGCAGTGATATTGGCAAAAAGTGTGAACACAGCTGATTTTAATTTGCAAAGTTTGGAGTATGCTAATCAAAATTTAAAAGATGAAGCAATGCTAAAATTTGTGTATCAGCGTGAGTTGCAAAAGTTAGAAGCGAACTATATCCGCCAAAAATTAATGGCGGAAACAGACGAAAATAATCGACGGTATTTTTCTGAAAATTTACGACTACCGCAAGAAAATGAGTTTGTTGCATTGTTAGATTTTACACGAAAAAAAGCTGCTAACCCGAAGGCTGATGCTTATTGGAATAATGCGCGGGCCTATTTGTCAATTGTAAAAAAAGATTTTTCTTCAGCTAAAGAACAATTAGAATTAGCGCAAAATAATTCGCAAAAAACGAGCATAGATATTGCGCAAACTAAAATGCTGATCTTCTTAAGCGAGAGTATTCGGAACGAAAAAATAGACCCACAAAAGCTGGCGAATTTTACGCTGGATTTTTATCAAGATGAAAAAATTGCTAACGATGACAGAAATTCTTTTGCCATATTCTCGTACAATTTTATACTGCCCAAATTACTGAAGGAAGGAAATGTTACCGAAGCTTTGGCCATAGCCGCCATGCGCGATGAAGGGATTGACAATCATTTTTTTTGGTATGAATCGGATGAAAATGAACCTTATGATAATTTGAAAAAAGACTCGGTGGATATTTTTAAGAATAGTCAGTTTGCCAACTATTATTTCAATTATTCGATGAATGAAAGTGAGTTTGAAAAGACAGTAAAAGAAATCGTGAACGGCCAATCTGAATTTATGAAAACGCTGAAAAAGAAATTTACATTTACTTACAATCAATCAGACTACGCGAAATTGTTGCTTTATAAAAAGGTGCGGCAAGAAGATTGGGACGGTGCTTTGGCATTAATTAATCAAACAGATTATTTGAACCAAGAGAAATTTATAAAGCCTCTTGAAATGCATTATGACGATAATAGAAATCCACATGGCAGAGATTCATTGTCGGGCATACTCGACGCAAAAGGAATGTTGACCTTAGGAAAACAGCTAAAAAATGAGTTGAATAAAAGTAAACCAGAAACACATTTTAGATACGGTCAGTTTTTGTACCATCTTACTTATTACGGTTATAACCGGGCACTGATGGATGATAATACTCATGAATCACGGCATTTTAGTACGCCCGTTTATTACGCGCAAAATAAAATTGAAACGCAAGAATGGTACTATTGGTTTCATAATATTTATAAAGTACAAGTGCAGCCGGAGGCATTATCGTATTATGATTGTAGCACGGCTATGACACAATTTGAACAAGCATTGCGCATAGCGAATAGTGATGAGGACAAAGCGAAAATAAATTTTATGCTCGCCCGATGCTACCAAAAAAATGCACCCCTGCCAGAATTTAAAAATGACGAGAAGTACAATTATATGCGCGAGCAAGCTGTGAAATATAAAGGAAAAACGTATGACACATATAGCTATCACAGCTTTACCAATCCATATTTTAAGGAGCTAAAAACAAACTATGCGAACACGGAAACTTACCAAAGAGCATTTGGAGAGTGTAGTTATTTGGAAATGTATTTGGATTAATTGTATAGAAGTAGAAAAAGAAAAAACAAATTAATACAAGTAGCACTAATCAAGCTCATGCGCAAGCTGTGTTTGAAATATGCATCGAGTTCATATATTATAAATATAAAAAACCAATATTTGAAATAAC
>JBBSPP010000162.1:0-6743 GCA_038258625.1 Chitinophagales bacterium | reverse complement strand
CTCTTTATCAAACCATTGCTGGTACGTATCATACATTCTATCGTTAAATCCTGTTTCATAAGGGCCAGGATTTATTGTTGCAACCGTTAGCCCCATTGGCACAAGTTCATCTCGCAATGATTGTACTATAGCTTCAAGCGCAAATTTGGATGCGTGGTAAGCACCTAAATACGGCGCCGTAGTTAGCCCAGCAACTGAGGAAACGAACACCAATTTTCCGCTCCCTTTTTCTACCATTTTTTTGATAAATGGCTGCGCAAATTCAAGATTAGAAAACACATTTGTTTCCATCACTTCTCTGATTAAATCCACGGGCATTTCTGAAACTGGCCCCGAATGTCCAATGCCCGCATTGCTTACCAAAATATCTACATCATAATTCCACGCCTTTTCACAATCCATCATATCCAAAATATTCAGTTTTATGATTTCCAGATTATCTTCTGTTCCTGCTTTTTTTGACTCCTCTAGCAGTCGCGATTTTTGCTCCCACTTGTGCACGCCGGCTATCACTTTGTGCCCTTGTTTTGCCAGCCCTAATGCTGTTCCTTTTCCTAGTCCCGAACCAGCACCTGTAATTAAAATTGTTTTTTTGCTCATTGATGTTTTATTACTTAAAAAATTATTGCAGCATTTCCTGCTACGATTTGCAAATTTGCAAATGTTCAATTACTCAGTTTTTTAGTTTTCAAGTTTTTATTTATATAATTCGGATATTATTCTTTTTGGTTTTTCCTTCTCGCCCAACTAGCTCAAAGAATCTTGCCAGCATCGTAAAATCCAATTTTAATCAGCCAACGTAAGTATGCACTCTGTCTAACGTCAGTAAAGGGAGAATTTTTTAAACCAAAAAGATTGTCCAAAAACTTTACAACCTATTTTTAATTCCAATAATTTAAAAAAAAAATGATCCAAGAAAAGCACGAAGAAATAAAAGACTATTACGGAAAAGAATTATCGAATAGTGCAGATTTAAAAACCAATGCTTGCTGTACAATGGAAGCTCCGCCCGAATATATCAAAGTGGCACTATCAAATATTCACGAAGAAGTAAAGGCTAAATATTACGGTTGTGGCTTAGTAATTCCCGAAGAGTTGGAAGGCTTGAAAATTCTTGATTTAGGTTCAGGGAGCGGCAGAGATTGTTATATTTTGTCACAATTGGTGGGGCAAAAAGGCGAAGTGATTGGCGTGGATATGACTGACGAGCAGCTTGATGTTGCCAATAGAAATATTGATTATCACACGAAAAAGTTTGGCTATAAATACAGCAATGTAAAATTTCTGAAAGGAAATATCGAAAGCTTAGACGAGCTGAATTTGGAGCCAAATAGTTTTGATGTAATCATTTCTAACTGCGTAATTAACCTTGCCGTTGATAAAGAAAAAGTGCTTCGTGATACGTACCAATTATTAAAACCCGGTGGCGAAATGTATTTTAGCGATGTATATAGCGACCGTCGCATTGGCGAAGATTTACAAAAAGACCCTGTACTTTGGGGTGAATGTTTGAGCGGTGCATTATACTGGAATGACTTTTTGCGCACAGCAAAAAAAGCAGGCTTTACCGACCCTAGAAGCGTAAAAAATAATCCCATCACAATAGAGAATAAAGAAATTCAAGAAAAGTGTGGCGACATAAAATTCTTTTCTGTGACTTATCGCTTATGGAAAATCGATGCGCTTGAAAATGAGTGCGAAGACTTTGGACAAGCTGTTTCGTATAAGGGAATTATTGAAAATAACACAACTAGTTTTGACTTGGACGACCACCATAATTTCTCAAAAGGTAAAATCATACCCGTGTGCGGCAATACATTTTTAATGCTACAAGATACCCGTTACAAAGGGCATTTTGATTTTTATGGAACGTGGGATACGCACTATGGTGTTTTTGAAGGCTGCGGCGGGGCGATGCCTTTTGGAATTTTAGAAAATGGCTCAGGTGCCGAAAGCTGTTGTTAAAGAAAATGGACGATCAAAGAGTTTAAATTCTTTTTGACAAAAACATTTAGTATCCTTTTATTTGCACTTCAAATGGCTCCGTAGTTCAATGGATCAGAATATCAGATTTCGGCTCTGATGATAGGGGTTCGAATCCCTTCGGGGTCACTAAAAAACTTCTCTTAATAGTAAGAGAAGTTTTTTTATGCCACAGCCATTGGGCGTACTTTTAATTTTCGATGTCAGCAACTATACCCAGAACATTTGATAAACAGCATTTAAGCCTGCGCGAAAAATGGCACGAAATTATTTTTGACCATCATACTAAAGAAGGCAAACTGTTTGATGTGATTCTACTCTGGGCCATCTTACTCAGTATTGGCGCTGTAATGCTGGAAAGCGTGAGCGATGTACGTTTAAAATATGGAAAAATACTAACAACTTTTGAATGGATATTTACAATTGTTTTTACCATCGAGTATGTACTCAGAATATTACTCTCCCGAAGACCTATCAGATACGCTACTAGTTTTTATGGCGTCATTGATTTACTTTCTACCATACCTACTTATCTCGCCTTGTTTTTTGTGGGCCCTCAATACTTAGCAACCATCAGGATTTTTAGACTGTTACGTGTTTTTAGAATTTTAAAACTCACCCGCTTTATGGGCGAGTCCAATACGCTGCGCAAAGCCTTGCTTGCTAGCCGCACAAAAATTATAATTTTTATGGTGGTGATTTTAACCACCACAGTTATGATTGGTGCCATCATGTATATAATAGAAGGGAGCCAACCGGGCACTGGCTTTACGAGTATTCCGCGCAGTATTTATTGGGCGATTGTTACTATTACTACGGTGGGCTATGGAGACATTGCTCCCCAAACAGCATTCGGACAATTTTTATCTGCCGCATTAATGATTTTGGGCTATGCCATCATTGCCGTACCTACCGGAATCGTTACTAGCGAATTGACAAACCAACAACCTCAAAAGCAAAAATCCAATAATACTGATTGTGCACGGTGTGGAAATTTGCAAAATGATACCGATGCTCGCTTTTGTAAATTGTGCGGGGAGAGTCTTTCAACTAATGAAAAGCGAAAAGTGAAAAATTAATTTGATAGTGAGTGGATGATTTGATAATGTCTTACTTTTAGTTTTTCAATTTTAATTTTTCACTTTTTATGAAGTACACTTCCACTGAGCGTTTTATGCGCTATGTTCAAATAGACACACAAGCCGATCCCGAATCAACTACTTTCCCCAGTACCGAAAAACAAAAAGACCTTGGAAAAATATTGGCGCAAGAGTTAAAAGAAATGGGCGCGAGCGATGTAGACTTTGACAAATATGGATATGTATATGCCACCATACCGAGCAACATTGAAAAAGAAGTTCCTGTTATTTGCTTTTGCAGCCACATGGATACTGCGCCTGATTGTAGCGGCACAAATGTTAAGCCAATCCTGCATGGAAAGTGGGATGGCAGCGATATTGTTTTGCCCGATGATATTACGCAGGTAATTACCACTGCTGAACATCCATATTTAAAAGAACGTATCGGTGATGATATTATCACAGCCTCAGGCACTACCTTGTTGGGCGCGGATGATAAAGCCGGCGTGGCCATCATTATGGATTTGGCACAGCAGCTAATAAATAATCCGGAAATAAAACACGGAAAAATTCGCATCCTATTTACACCCGACGAAGAAGTAGGCCGCGGCGTAAATCATGTAGATATGAAAAAACTTGGTGCAGATTTTGGTTATACTTTGGACGGTGGCGAGCGCGGTTCGTTGGAAGGTGATACGTTTAGCGCGGACGCAGCCGTGGTAACTATTCATGGTGTAAGCGCTCACCCGGGCTATGCAAAAGATAAATTAGTAAACTCATTAAAAATTGCTGGCGAATTTTTAGATGCCTTACCTAAAAATGAATTTAGCCCCGAAACAACCGAAGGCACGCAAGGCTATGTGCACCCAATAAGCATGAACGGCATTGCTGAAAAAACAACCATCAATTTTATTGTGCGCGATTTTACAACTGCTAAATTGCAAGAGCATGAGGCCCGTCTAAAAACTATTTTGGACGAAACAATGGCGCGCCACCCAAAGGCAAAAGCAGACTATGTAATTACCGAACAATACCGCAACATGCGCGAAATGCTTGACAAACACCCAGAGGTAGAAGCCAATGCAGCCAAAGCTATGGAGCGCGCAGGCATTACACCCCAAGTACATTTGGTACGCGGTGGCACCGATGGTTCGCGGCTTTCTTTTATGGGTCTCCCCTGCCCCAATTTATTTACGGGCGAAATGGCCATTCACTCAAAACATGAATTTGTAAGTGTGCAGGATATGCAAAAAGCTACAGATATGTGTGTGGAGTTAGTGCAGATTTGGGCGGAGTGATTTTTTTTTGTCGCAAGGTACATGGCGTAGCGAGCAATTAATAATTGATTCTAATTACAATGATTGATTAAAATACCACTTGCCTACATACAAAAAATATAGATAGCGCATGAAAAAGATACCCTTACCGAATCAACAGTATGTCCCCTTTTTTTTGGTAAACAGCATTATCACCAGCGCATCGGTACGATAAAAAATAAACATACGTACCCACATCAGCAATTTTTCCATTACCATAAGTACCGTCCCAACTAGACAATTGGTTATTCGCACTCCATACTTTTTGGCCCCACCGGTTCATAACTATAAATTTTACATCGGTCATTGCCAAGGGCGAGCGCAGCCTAAATACGTCATTATTATTATCGCCATTGGGTGTAAATGCTGACGGAATAAACACTTTTTCGCAACAGGCGGCGGGCGCCAATATTACATAGCCGCTCGCTTCGCAACCAATGGCATCAATCACACGCAGTTGTTTTATACCCGCGCGTTGGTTATTTATTCGGGCGGTGGTTTCGTTGGGCGCATTGGCCGTTTGCCACAGATACGTATATGGCTCTTGCCCCAAGCGCGGCGTGGCCTCTGCCCATCCATCATTACCATCGGCTTCGCAGCTTATATCTTGTTGGGCAAATTCTATATAAAAAAGATTCGGTTCGTCCGCCACTTTTAGCAGCGTGTCTTTGTAGCAGCCATTACTATCTTTTACTGTTATAATATAAAAACCTGCCGAAAGCCCACCAAATACACCGGTAGAATTCGTCTGCTGATTTGGCGAGATGGAATATAGTTTTGGTATGGTAATGTTCGTATTTATTTCGATGCGCCCTGTGCCCAAATCACATCGGTTGCTTACCATATTTATATTATTAAATTCAATAGCCGGCGGACTTACAAGCGTAAAAGTGGCCGTATCGCTACAGCCAAATGGCGCATTGGCAATCAACGTGTAAGAGCCCACGCTCAAATTAGTAAACACACCCAAACTATTTACCTGCGCGCCGGGCGTAATTAAAAAAGTAGTGTTTGGTATTTGCGGAGTCATGATGGCAGTTACACTTCCATCCTTACGGCCAAAACAACTAATGCCCTTTGTTCTAACATCTACAATGTCAATCTTACCTGGTGAATCAATGATCACTTCAGTAAAAATTTTGCAACCAAGCGAATCTCTTATTTCAATTGGATAAATACCTGCCGACAAACCCGAAAATGTACTCAGCGCACCAAATGAACCACCGTTAAAAGCGTATTGCACATTGGCAGAGTTGGAACTAATACCTACCACGGCCACCATACCATCGCCGCCTGGGCTGCAAGATTCGGGGAGTATACTAGTGGTAAAACTTAGCGGTTGGGTAATTTTTATAGTATAGGCTATTTGCTGCTTGCTCGAAAACGGACAATTGTCATCTTCGTATGTTATAAAAAAATCGTACGTAGTGCCAGCAGTAATTGGGTAAGGCAATACAAAATTTACAACAATTTTTGGGCTAGGCGTTTTATCATTTAAAATATTAAATGTCATGCCAGGAGGTACTCCCGTCAGCGTTACTCTTACATTGCCACTATCTGGGTCTTGACCTTGGATAGTGAAGTTAAAAATGCTATCCGCATTACAAATTTCAATAATAGTCGGGCTGCTAATTCGTCCTTTTTCAGTTACATTAATTTCACCACCAGGCGACTGGTTGGAGCAGTTGCTGAGCACAGTAAAATTCATTTCGCGCATGGCGCTGCCCACCACAATGTTATTTCTGCGTTCTTCTATTTTATATACCACGCAAGATTTCTGCACCATATTAGGCAAAAAAGATAGCTGTCCATTCGTAGTATTAAAATTAAAACTAGAAGTTGCCAATGGCTGTAAGCCACTATAGCCAGGCAAATAAGGATTGGGCACCGAAGTACCAATGGTCGTTGCCAGCAAGGCATCAATCAATGTAAAGTTTAGTGCATCGCCATCAGCATCATTGGCGCCTGGGTTATACTGTTGCTGCTGATTAATACAAAAATAAGGCGTGGGCGCATTCGTAAGAATGGGTGTAGAATTTGTGCCATTCAAATTATTGAGCGTGGCCTCAATATATACAATTGCGCCGTTATTCAAATCCAAATTGGTGATAGCGTTCGTACGACCTGCCAAGGATGTAAGTAAACTACCAGTAAAAGCAAAGCGCCAATTTGCAGATGTAAAGGGTAAATTATAAATGCCTTTAAATTTAAACTCCGCTACACCCTCCACAGTTCCACTGGGATTTTTACAGCGGGTGTTGGCACTATCGCGGTCGCATACGGGGGTAATTTCTCGGCCAAAACCTGCCTGTGCCACACAATCAAAACTATCTACCAATGTATTACCATTATATAATAAAACGCG
>JBBSPP010000161.1:0-6751 GCA_038258625.1 Chitinophagales bacterium | reverse complement strand
TTTAAAATTTAAAAACTATTTTCGCCCATAAAATAAATATCCATGCCCATCATAGCACCTTCAATATTATCTGCCGATTTTTTACAACTCAGTAAAGATGTAAAAATGGTGAACGACTCCGAGGCTGATTGGTTTCACCTCGATGTAATGGACGGGCGTTTTGTGCCAAATATTAGTTTTGGTTTGCCAATCATTGCCGCCATTAAACGTGAAGCAAAAAAAACATTAGACGTGCATTTGATGATTGAAGAGCCTGGAAAATTTGCCGAAGATTTTGCAAAAGCAGGCGCAGATTATTTGAGCGTACATATAGAAGCTTGTCCACATTTGCACCGCAACATACAGCAAATAAAAGCCCTCGGCATGAAAGCCGGTGTGGCAATAAACCCACACACCAACGTAAACCAACTATTTGATGTGCTAGGCGATATAGATTTGGTGTGCATGATGAGTGTAAACCCAGGCTTTGGTGGGCAAAAATTTATACCCAACACCCTCAATAAAATTAAGCAACTGCGCGAAGAAATACTTCGCCAAAACGCCAACGTACTAATAGAAATTGACGGTGGTGTAACGCTTGATAATGCCAGCGAAATAATTGCAGCGGGTGCTGATGTTTTGGTGGCGGGGAATACAGTGTTTGGTTCGACCAGTCCTACCGAAACCATTACGGCATTGAAATCTAAATAATTTCAATTCTTAGAGCAGGCAACTTTCTTGAAATTCGGTCTGGACCTGCGGCTCGAACATTTTCAAAAAACAAAAGGGCTCCTTTTTGTTGTTGCTTTATTATTAATAAATTTTCATTGTTAATTTGACCTCCAATATTTGGAGAATCCGCCGATACCCTATTTCCATTCTTATCTACTATTATAAGGTCATAGCTTAAAATTTGATAAGGGAATTTTAAATTATATTCAAAAGGCCAACAATACAACGTAGGATTAGATTCTATTTGCTCCACGCTTAAGCTTTTTTTTCTGCTTTCAAACAAAAAAACGACAGGGTCTGGAACTTTCTTTAGCTCAAAATATTCCTCTTTTAATATCTGTCCATTCTTCATGATTTTTAGTGTGTCTATACCATAAATTGACACTCTTACTCTAAAAGTATTCTTGAGTTTGTTATGAAGGATAACCTCGGAATGCGCTGATTTAATTACATAATTACTTGTAGAGTCCCTGGCAAAAACCTTTAGGATATTATCCAAGCCTTTGTACATTTCCTTTACAGATGTATTCTTTAAAATCAAATTTTCTATATGCACCTGTGAAAAACAAGTATTACATACAAGGAATAAAAATATCAAGAATCCAAACCGCATTGTCCTTTATGTATTTTTAACTGTCAATTAAAAAACTACCGTCTATCCAAAAATATCATAATGTAGTAAAGCAAGGTTGCCAAACTACCAATTGCCGCTACTACGTAGGTGCGCGCCGCCCAATTTAACGCGTCTTCTACTCCTTCCATTTCGCCGCTACCTGCTGTACCAGTAGTTCGGAGCCATACTTTGGCGCGCTTAGTAGCATCAAACTCTACGGGTAACGTTATGAAAGCAAACAGCGTGGTGATAGCAAAAATGATAATTCCAATCAACAAAATGGTGGGGCTACCACCGCCAAAGCCCATCATGCCAATACCAGCAATGATGACCCACTGCCCGTAGCGCGAGCCAAACTGTACTGCCGGTACCATTTTGCTGCGCATGGTGAGCCAAGTATAAGCCGTAGCATGTTGCACCGCATGGCCGCATTCGTGGGCTGCCACTGCTGCTGCGGCTACCGAGCGTCCTTCATAAACATCGGGGCTCAGGTTCACTGTTTTATTGGCGGGGTTGTAATGGTCGCTCAAAAAGCCTGGCGTGCTAATCACTTGCACATCATTAATATTATTATCCCTCAGCATTTTTTCAGCAATCTGTTTTCCACTCAAGCCGTTTGCCATGGCTACTTGCGAGTATTGTTTAAATTTTGATTTTAGCCTGTTGCTCACCAACATACTCACCAAAAACATGACGCCCGCAATCACATAATACCCCATATAAACTCCCATAATCTTACTTTTTATTTAGGCATGCAAATTTAATTCTAAACCACATAACTATAAGATGTTTAAAACCAATTGCGCCACACTGACACAATAATTTAACTTTTGCCGAATTTTTGGCGCAATAATTGGTTGATTTACAGCGTTAACGTTTTTTATTTTACAGATAACCATAAAATAATTTGCCACTATGCAAAAGCTTTTTACCTTAGCACAGAATTTTATGGGTTAGTAAGAAAGGGATTGTCGAGTAAAATCGATAATCCCTTTTCCCATCAAAGGATTTAATTTTATTTTTTCATAGTAAAAATGGCTAAACAAAAAACAACTTTTTTTTGTCAAGAGTGCGGTGTAGAATCGCCCAAATGGACTGGGCAATGCCCTAGTTGCAAGCAATGGAATACCCTCGTAGAAGAAATTGTTTTTAAAGATAAAAAACAAGAAACCGATTGGGTAGAAAAAACCGCAGGTGGAAATCTGAGTAAAAAATTATCCGAAATTCATAACGAAAATCTGGTGCGCATTCCAATGCCAGGCAAAGAATTACATCGCGTATTGGGCGGCGGTTTAGTACCTGGCAGTGTTACACTAATTGCAGGTGAACCTGGAATTGGAAAAAGCACTTTGCTATTGCAAATTGCGCTGCGATTAAAAAATAATAAAGTTCTCTACATTAGCGGTGAAGAAAGTTTGGAACAAATAAAAATTCGTGCCGAGCGGGTAGGCTCAAGCAACGAGCAATTGTATTTGATGGCCGAGAGCGACACAGGAAAAATTTTCAATGAAATAAAAAAAATAAAACCTGAACTGGTGGTGGTGGATTCAGTGCAAACTTTGCGCTCGCCCTATGTAGAAAGTGCGCCCGGCAGCGTAAGCCAAGTGCGCGAAAGTACCGCCGAATTTATACGCTACGCCAAGGCTACTCAAACGCCCGTTTTTATTATTGGCCATATAAATAAAGACGGCAATATTGCCGGCCCCAAAGTGCTGGAACACATGGTGGATACGGTGCTACAATTTGAAGGCGACCGCCATTATACATATCGTATTTTACGGGCTATAAAAAACCGTTTTGGCAATGCAAGTGAGCTAGGCATTTATGAAATGGCAAGCAACGGCCTCCGTGAAATTGATAACCCATCTGAGATTTTAATTTCGCAAAAAGACGACCTATTAAGCGGCACCGCCGTAGCCGCCACCATGGAAGGCGCGCGCCCACTATTAATAGAAACCCAGGCACTCGTAACCCAAGCGGTATATGGCACACCGCAGCGAACGGTTTCTGGTTTTGACCTGCGCAGATTGCAACTTTTATTAGCCGTTCTGGAAAAACGCGGCGGTTTTCAATTGGGCGTAAAAGATGTTTTTTTGAATATTGCTGGAGGCTTAAAAGTAGAAGATCCTGCCATTGATTTAGCTGTAATGAGCGCCATACTGAGCAGCTATGAAGATATGGCTATCAAAACCGAATATTGCTTTGTAGGCGAGGTAGGCCTAAGCGGTGAAATACGCGCGGTAAGCCGAATTGAACAACGAATAAAAGAAGCAGAAAAACTTGGCTTCGAACGAATTTTTATCTCAAAATATAATAAACTTTCACACTTAAAAACGGACGGAATTGAAATTGTAAAATTGGGAAAGGTGGATGAACTTTATAATGCCCTTTTTTAGAAAGAAATGAACAAATTAAAAACTCTAGCCGAAGACCTTGCCGGACTTTTCTTCCCTAATATCTGCGTGCTGTGCAAAAATGAATTATTATCTGCCGAACAACATCTTTGCACCACTTGCATTACAACGTTACCCGAGACAAATTTTCATAAACAAATTGAAAATCCGCTCACGTCAAAAATGCTCGGACGCTTTCCTTTTGAAAAAATAATAGCGTTATATTATTTTAATACCGAAGGCCAAGTGCAAGAAATTTTGCATGAAATAAAATACAGAAAAAATAAACAGTTAGCAAAATTTATGGGTAGCGTGTTGGCAACCAAACTTCGAGACGCATTACAAGATATAAATGTGATTCTGCCCATCCCGCTGCACACTAAAAGACTCCAAGACCGCGGCTTTAATCAGTCGGCCATTATTGCTCAGCAATTGGCCACCGATTTGAAAAAAGTGTACCACGAAAAAATTGTTTCAAGAATAAAAAATACAGAAACGCAAACCAATAAAAACCGCTCACAACGAATGGACAATATGGAAAATGCGTTTGCGTGGAGCAATGATGAAAATTTGAAAAACGCGCACATCCTTTTAGTTGATGATGTAATTACAACGGGTGCTACTATCGAAAGTTGTATCCTGGCCGCGCCCCCAAATTTTAATTTAAAATTTAGCGTCTTAACCTTAGCCGCAGCGGTGGATTCTTAATTTTTTTTTCAAAACAGTAAATTGCGATTACAATAGAACCTGAAAAATTCCGTTACATTTACATACATAAAAATGACTAGCCGAAATTTAATAATAGCAATTCTCTTAGGAGGCTTTTTTTTAGCACAGTTTACATCATGCCGAAAAGATGCCTTTCTTAACCAAGGTGGCAACCTAGCTTTCAGTACGGATACTGTTTATTTTGATACAGTTTTTACAACATTAGGTAGTGTTACACAGCGCG
The DNA here is from genome assembly GCA_038258625.1 of Chitinophagales bacterium. GTDB lineage: Bacteria > Bacteroidota > Bacteroidia > Chitinophagales > Chitinophagaceae > JAGNRR01. The sequence goes on along the minus strand of JBBSPP010000161.1, from coordinate 2,082 downwards.
TTAAAATTTATAACCGCGAAGATCGTCCCGTAAAAATTAATAACATCCGCATCGAAAAAGGTGATCAATCTTTTTTCAGATTAAACGTAGATGGCCAACCCACCAAAAATATTAGCGAAGTAGAAATTGCTGCCAATGACAGTATTTATGTTTTTGCCGCACTGACCGTTGATCCGAACGCTGAGCAAAATCCATTTGTAATTGATGACAAAATACTAATAAAACTAAATGAAAGAAACTACAGCGTAGCCCTTCAAGCGTACGGACAAAATGCACATATCATGCGCGATAGTGTATTGGACTCGCGCAATTGGATTAATGATATGCCGTATGTGATTATCAGTAGCGCGCTGGTTGACTCTGGGCAAACGCTAACTATTCAAAAAGGTGTTAGAGTGTATATGCACGCAGATAGCAAATTATTTATAGCCGGCACACTCAATACGCTTGGTACAAAAGAGGATAGCGTAATTTTTCAGGGAGATCGGCTGGATCGTAATTATTTTGGGCGCGATTTTCCTGGCGAGTGGCGTGGGCTTCATTTTTTGGGTTCTAGCACGGGGAGCAATCTAAATCATACGATTATAAAAAATGGCGGTGCCTCTGATGCATCAGTTTATGTTCAGCCGCCCAATATGCCTTTTGTAGGAAACCAATATATGCTGCAGATGAATAAATGCCGGGTAGAAAATTCGTTGGGCTATGGCATTCAGGCATTTAAAACGGCCATCAATTTGAATAATTGTTTAGTACATAGTTGTGGTCGTCCAAATTTTGCAGCTTTTGAGGGCGGTCGTTACAATTTTAATTATTGCACATTTGCTACCTATGGTAGTGCTAGTATTACCCACATTAATCAGCCAGTTATGGGATTACTTAATTTCTTGCAAATTGGCGACAATGAGTTCAGACCAGGCGATTTAGTGGCTCGGTTAAAAAATTGCATTATTTACGGCTCGCTCGAAACTGAATTGGTACTAGATAATTCTGGCGGGGGGAGTGCGCTTTTTGATGTCGTTTTTGAAAATTGTATCATACGCCGTATGGATGCTTTGCCAGGTGGAATTGGTAACATTAATAACAAAATGAATGAAGATCCAAAATTTACCGACATTGCAAACTGGAACTACACAGTAGATGCTAGCTCGCCGGCCAAAGGTGCAGCCCAACCCATACCAAGTATTAGTGATGATATTGTGGATGCCATGCGCGGCGGCATGCCCACCATTGGCTGTTACGAATAGCTCAAATAAATTTTTTCATAAGTTTTGATTTCCACATTTTTTTTTATACTTTGTGGGAGCAAAAAATTACATCAATGAAAATTTTAAAAATTCTCTTATTAATTGCGGTAGTTATATTCTTTACAGGATTAGTAATTGCCCTTATGGCACCCAAAAAATATAGCGTAGAACGGTCAGCAATTATCCATGCTAATGATTCTATTACACATTACTATATTTCCAATTTTCAAGCTTGGGAAAAATGGTCACCTTGGAATGAAATGGATCCCTCGGCACAATATTCTTATGCCGGCCTGGATGGTGCAGTAGGCGCATCACAATCTTGGGAAGGAGATAAAACAGGAACTGGCAGCATGACATGGACAACTGTTACGCCCAACAATTTGGCGTATGAAATGGCTATGGTAAAACCGTTTCCTTCAGCATCGAAAGGAATGTTTACACTCGAAAATGTAGGCCAAAATCAAACAAAAGTTACATGGCAAGATGGTGCGGATATATCGTTTGGTCAGCGGCCTATTTACTACGTAATGTCTATGGAAAAAATGTTAGGGCCACAGTTTGAACGCGGATTATTCAAAATGGATTCGCTCGCAACAATTGCCCAAAACACCATGATACTGAACCAAAACTTGCCCGCAGAAGCATCTGCTCAATAATTTTTTTCCATCCCTTACTATGAATAAAAAATGTCCCACGCTCAGGCGTAGGACATTTTTATTTTAGGTATAATGCTCAATAATAGTTGGTAAAATTGGCTGTATCTCATATCCTGTAGTAGTTGTAGGGTGCTTATATGAAACAGGTTTCAATAACAATTCGGTATATTCAAAAAATG
>JBBSPP010000160.1:0-6753 GCA_038258625.1 Chitinophagales bacterium | reverse complement strand
CCAAAGTAATATTTATAAAAGCCATCGTATGACGAACAGAATTTTCAAAAGGTTGGTAAGAATTGCTTTTTTATTTTTGAAGAGGCAAAAACTTATTTATTTCTAACTTTAACCGCATTTATCTTTTATTCGAAAAAAATGATTTTTAAAAAATAAAAACACACCCTACATTAGCCGTATGAAAACAGCGTATATTTTCCCCGGTCAAGGTGCCCAATATCCAGGAATGGGTAAAGATTTATATGAAAATAATTCCGAAGCAAAAAAGCTTTTTGAAAAAGCAAACGAAATACTCGGCTTTTCGATAACCGATATAATGTTCAACGGCACAGCCGAAGATTTGCAACAAACCAACGTTACACAACCTGCTATTTTTTTAGATTCAGTTATTCAATATTTATGTATTGACCATGAAAAACCAGACATGGTGGCGGGGCATTCTCTTGGCGAATTTAGCGCGCTGGTAGCGGCCAATGCATTAAGTTTTGAAGACGGATTAAAACTAGTAAGCGCCCGCGCCAACGCGATGCAAAAAGCCTGCGAAGCCAACCCATCAACCATGGCCGCAGTGCTAGGAATGGATGATGCTGATGTAGAAAAAATTTGCGGTGAAATAAACGAAATTGTAGTAGCCGCAAATTATAATTGCCCCGGCCAATTAGTAATTTCTGGCAGTAATAAAGGCATCGAAATTGCTTGCGAAAAATTAAAAGAGGCAGGTGCCCGCCGCGCACTGCCGCTACCGGTTGGTGGCGCTTTTCACTCACCACTAATGCAACCCGCCGAGGAAGAACTGGCCGCAGCAATTGACGCTACCAAAATAAATAATCCTGACTTCCCCGTGTATCAAAACGTAGTGGCAAAAGCAGTTACCGATGCCGAAGAGATAAAGAAAAATTTGCGCGCACAACTTACCGGCCCTGTGCGTTGGACGCAGAGTGTGCTAGCCATGACAGCCGATGGCGCAACAAAGTTTGTAGAGTGCGGCCCAGGAAAAGTACTTAGCGGATTGGTAAAAAAAATTGATCGCGAAGCAGAGGCCATTCAACTTCAATAAAATGAAGGATGGCATAAAAGAGTACTTCATTTTTTCAAAATCGCAAAGTCGTGGAATGATTGTTTTGAGCATTCTTTCCTTGCTCGCTATTGCTATTTATTTCGGGTTGGAATCTTTTATTTCGCCACCGAAACCCCAACCAATTAATGACGCCGAAATAGAAAAAATGTTGGCATCAATTTATGTTGATACTACGTTCTATAAAAACGATAATACTCCGTCAAAAATTACCCCCTTCAATTTTAACCCGAACACACTCAGCGAAGCAGGATTTATAAAATTGGGATTGAAACCGCGCCTAGCAAAAACAATTTTAAACTACCGAAACAAAGGTGGAACATTCTATAAGAAGGAAGATTTCAAAAAAATATGGGGACTGCATGAGCAGGAGTACGCGCAACTTTCGAGCTACATAACTATCCCTAAAAGTGAAAATAAATTTTCGTACGAAAAAGAAAAATCTGTAGAAAAAAATCTCAACATTGAAATAAATGCTGCCACCGTTGAGCAGCTAATTGAGCTAAGCGGCATTGCCGAAAAACTGGGTGCCAACATCGTAAATGAGCGAAAAAAATTGGGCGGCTTTTATTCAGTCAATCAATTAAAAGAAGTTTATGGCATTCGCCCCGAAACTTTTGATCGAATAAAAAAACATTTAAAATGCAACCCAACTTTAATTAAAAAAATAAACATCAATGAAGCCACTCTACAGGAAATGAAAGAGCACCCCTACCTAAGAAAAAATGATTGGGCATTGGCCATTACGCAGTTCCGAAAAGCACAAGATTATGAAATAAAAGCATTGGACGATTTAAAAAAAATTGATGGAATGACGAGCGAAGTTTTTGAGAAAATATCGCCCTACTTGAGCCTGAAATAATTATCATAACCCCAGTATAAATAAACGCATAAACAAATAAACTCATAAACATTATACCCTAAATTTGCCTACTATGAATTTTGATTATACCGATATGCAAAAAGAAATTGCCACCATGGTAAGTGCTTTTGCCGAAAAAAATATTCGCCCAAAAATGATGGAATGGGACGAGAGTCAAACATTTCCCGTTGAGCTTTTTCATAAAATGGGCGAGCTAGGATTGATGGGTATTTTGATGCCAACCGAACTTGGCGGTGCCGGCCTCTCCTATTTTGAATATGTAACTGTAGTTTCCGAAATTGCAAAAGTTTGTGGCTCAATTGGCTTATCGATAGCAGCGCATAATTCACTTTGCACAAATCATTTGTACAAATTTGGCAACGAAGAACAACGCAAAAAATACATTCCAAAATTAGCCAGCGGCGAGTGGATTGGCGCGTGGGGCTTAACGGAAGCCAATACAGGTAGCGACGCCGGCAACATGCAATGCACCGCTACAAAAGACGGTGATAGCTGGGTTTTGAACGGTACAAAAAATTGGATTACTCACGGTAAAAGTGGACAAGTAGCAGTAGTATTAGCCCGCACAGGCGAGCCCCGCGAAAAAAATAATGCCACCGCATTTATAATTGAGCGCACCGACGAAGGATTCAGCGCAGGTAAAAAAGAAAATAAATTGGGCATGCGCGCTAGCGAAACCACCGAGCTAGTTTTTGATAATTGTAAAATATCTGACGACCGTCGCTTGGGCGAAGTTGGCGAAGGATTTAAGCAAGCCATGAAAATATTAGACGGTGGCCGAATTTCAATTGCCGCACTTTCTTTGGGCATTGCAAAAGGCGCTTATGAGGCCAGCGTAAAATATTCAAAAGAGCGCTATCAATTTGATCAGCCCATCAGTAATTTCCAAGCTATACAATGGAAATTGGCAGACATGGCTACAGAAATCGAAGCAGCAGAATTACTAATTTACCAAGCCTGCGACCTTATTACGCGCGGAGAAAATGTTACGAAAAAAAGTGCCATGGCTAAATATTATGCTTCCGAAGTAAGCGTGAGATGTGCTACCGAGGGTGTACAAATATTTGGCGGTTATGGTTATACCAAAGATTTTCCTGTAGAAAAATATTACAGAGATTGCAAGCTCTGCACGATTGGAGAAGGCACAAGCGAAATTCAAAAATTAGTGATTGCGCGCGAAATTTTAAAATAATTTTTCGCTGAAAAATTTAAACCTCGAAGGTCTATTTGCATGATAGCAATAGACCTTCGAGGTTTTTTTAGGATTAATTTTTAAAACGTTTAACGCTACGGCGAATTTTGAAAGCTTAACTTTATCCAAAATTTTTACCACATGAAACGTTTTTCATTACTCCTTCTTGCTTGTTTTTTCACCACTTTGCTTTTTGCCGATTCGGGATTTGGATTGGTTAATTCGTATGCCAAAGAAAAAAGAAGACCGAGTGGTTTTGACAAAACCAAACTTTTTGTTGGTGGCGGTTTGGGGGGCGGAAGCATACAAGGTGGCTATATTTTTAGTGTTACGCCCAGCGTGGGTTATCAGTTTACCGATCGCTTTCATGCAGGATTTAACCTCGGTTATTTTTATTCAAAACAAGAAATTCCTTATGTGGACGGCAGCTATGAAAAATTTAAAACGCGCGTAATTTCCACTTCGTTATTTGCCCGTTTTTTTCCGCTTGATGTGGTGTTTATCCAAGCCACTCCCGAATTAAATTTTTCTACACAGAAATATGAAGAATATTATGCCCTTGCAAACAGAAAGACAAGCGAAACATACAAAAATGTAGTACCCGCCATATTAGTGGGTGGCGGCTATGCCCAGCGCTTGGGGAGCAATTCGTACATGATGATTTCCATTATGTATGATGTACTGCAAAATCCTAACTCGCCATATTATCGGCAGCCAATTTTTGGTGGCGGTTTGGCCTTGGGTCTTTTTGGCGGCTAAGATTATCGTACTTTCGCCACGCATTTTTTTTCAAAAATTACCATGGCCATTTACAATCAATTTACTGCTTATAAGGCGTTGACAAAAGCAAGCTTTATTGCCTTGCTCAAAAGCCCTTCTTCCATATTTTTTAGCATTGCTTTTCCACTTTTATTTATCGTTGCCTTTGGCATTATGAGCGATAGTGGTGTAAAAGTTACCATTGCCTTTGCGCCAACCTCCGATACCTTGAATCCTATTTATCAGCAGTTAAAAAATATTCCTGTTGTAAAAATGTATAAGGATGAGGGGGAACAAAAAAAACTGGATGATTTAAAAAAAGGAAGTATTGCGGCGGTATTAAATATACAACCCACCATAAATCATGACGATTCCGCCATTCAAAATGACGCGCAGTACAATGTAAATTTTCAAACCTCCATAGCATCAGGCAATGATAAAAACATTGCCAAGCAAATTGTAGAAAGTGTAATTGTAAGCTTAAATGAACGCAAATTTTCTTCCAATAAAACAGTAGCCACAATTACCGAGGCCAAACCTATAGAAGGTCGTGCGTACCGATACCTCGATTTTTTCTTGCCAGGCATGTTAGGTTTCTCCATGTTGACGGCGGGTATTTTTGGAACGGCTTTTGTTTTTTTTAATCTCCGGCAAACCCTTGTACTCAAACGTTTTTTTGCCACGCCGGTGAAGCGCATCAATATAATTTTTGCTGAAGGCAGCTCTCGATTGGTGCTGCAAATGATAGCCGCCGCCGTGATAATAATTGTTGGCTACTTAGCCTTTGATTTTACACTAGTCAATGGTGTTAGCACCTTTTTCCAAATGATGGCACTTGCTTTTTTTGGTTTAGTTATTTTCTTAGGTATGGGTTTTATTATAAGCTCGGTGGCCAAAAACGAATCGCTGATTCCACCCCTTGCCAACATGATTTCTATGCCCCAATTATTGCTGTCGGGTGTTTTTTTGAGTACGAGTAATTTTCCTGATTGGTTACAACCTTTTTGTAATGCGCTCCCGCTTACACAATTAAACAATGGCTTGCGCGAAATTGCTTTTCAGGGAAAATCTCTTTTTGAAATTTGGCAGCCGCTTTTAATACTTTCTATTTGGGGCATTGTGGTTTATGCAATTGCAGTGAAAGTTTTTAAATGGGAGTAAATTTTATTTAATTTTCATATTTCCTCTCCTTTCGTTTAGCTCATTTTCTTTGCGTTAGGAAATGCAATGCCTATCATTTATATTTGGGCAAATTCAAAAAACATGGAAAAAAGATGGGCGATTAATGTAACAGACGATACGGTGGTGAATGACCTGCAAGATGCACTTGGCATCAACCGAATATTTTGTGAGCTATTGGTAGCCCGCGGTGTGGATACATTTGACAAAGCAAAATCTTTTTTCAGAATGGACGCTGAGCAACTCAATGATCCATTTCTTATGAAAGGCATGGACTTGGCTGTGGAGCGCACAAAAAAGGCAATTGATAACAACGAAAAAATAATGCTATATGGCGATTATGACGTAGATGGTACAACTTCCGTGGCCTTGGTTTATAGTTTTTTCAAACACTTTTATGATCATATAGAATACTATATTCCCAACCGTTTTACCGAAGGCTACGGCATATCAGAGCAGGGAATAGCGTATGCTATTGAAAATAATATCGCTTTAATTATTACGCTTGACTGTGGTATAAAATCGGTAAAATTAGTTGCCAAGGCAAAGGAAAATAATATTGACACCATCATTTGCGACCACCATTTACCAGGTGATGAAGTGCCCGATGCAGTGGCAATTTTGAATGCCAAACAAGCCGATTGCAATTACCCGTATTTGGAACTTTGTGGCTGTGGCGTAGGCTATAAATTTATTTCGGGCTATGCCCAAAAATATGAACTGCCGCAAGATTGGGTTGACGAACATTTGGATTTATTGGCCACGGCAATTGCCGCCGATATTGTGCCTATTACCCATGAAAATAGAACGCTCGCCTTTTTGGGTTTGAAAAAAGCAAATGAAAATCCGTCATTACCAATTCAAGCTTTGAAAGAACTGGGAAGCATAAATAAAGATTTGAGTATTCGTGATTTGGTTTTCATAATAGGGCCGCGCGTAAATGCCGCCGGCCGGATGGATGATGCTACAAAAGCAGTTGAACTTTTTATAGAAAAAGATGCAACGCAAGCACAAGCATTGGCAAAAGTATTGGACGAAAGCAATAAAGAGCGCGTAACGATCGACCGCCATATTACCGAAGAAGCTACAGCATTGTTGGCAACCGCGAGCGAGCATAGCACTGTAGTGTATAATAAAAATTGGCATAAAGGCGTGGTAGGAATAGTGGCCTCGCGATTGATAGAAAAAAAATATAGGCCCACTATTGTACTCACCGAGAGTAACGGTATGGTGACCGGTTCTGCACGATCCATACACGGTTTTAATTTGTTTGAAGGACTCAGTGAGTGTAGCGATTTACTCGAAAATTTTGGCGGACATTATTTTGCAGCCGGCCTCACCATGAAAGAAGAAAACTTACCTGAATTTAAAACTCGTTTTGACAAAATAGTAGCCGAACGCGTAACCGCCGACCAATTTATACCCGAAATAAATGTAGATGCCGAAATAAGTTTTGAGCATCTCAATTTTAATTTCTTAAAAATTATTGAAGAGTTTGCGCCCCATGGGCCTCAAAATTTAGCACCCATTTTCCTCACTAAAAACGTGACGGACCATAAAGGATTATCAAAAATCGTGAGTGAAAAACACATCCGTTTTGTAGTACGTCAATGGGACGAAGCTATCATTTTTAACGGCATTGGTTTTCACATGGCCGACAAAATT
>JBBSPP010000159.1:0-6758 GCA_038258625.1 Chitinophagales bacterium | reverse complement strand
CTATAAACTGTTTCTCCCAAAAGATTTACCAAGCTAAAAGAATACTCAGCATTGGCGGTAGATAAGAAATTAACCGTTGCAATATCCCCAGTTGGGTTGGGCGAAATAGTTACGTTGGTCAAGTTTAGTTTTTCCAAATCTTTTACCGAAGCTGGGTTGCAAGCCCCCGTGCCAGGCGCGTCAATAGTAATGTTGTAAGAGGTAAGAGCAGCGGCAGTATCAATAGTGCCAAGAACAAAAACATTGGAAGCATACACGCGAATATTGATGGTTAAATTATTGGCTCCTGTTGGCGTGCCCAATGGTACATTGCCCGATATTTTCATACAGGCCAAAGAATCGCCAGGAATCACCAAGCGGGTAAAATTTGTTTTGGGATTGCCTGGTGCAGGTGCTCTAAAGCCAGGTACCGATGTAGTACTTAGGTAGGCAGGCAAGCCCACTACATTAGCATCTACCACAAACGAATCGATGGTGGCCGTACCAAACACAGGCAACGTAGTATCCTTGGGTGCTTTTATATAAATAATTTGTTCGTAAAATTTACCCGCACAGCCGTGTACCAAATTGGCAGCACTATCGGGAATTATGTATCCTGCCTGTGGCGCGGTAATTGTTCCGGGTACACAAGGTGCTTGTGCAAAAGCTAGCGCAACCATACAATTGAACGCTAAAAATAAGATTGATTTTTTCATGTTGTATAAAATTTGTTCGCCAAAGTTATACAAATAATAATTTATACGAATGCTAAATAATGCGTCAAGATTTTTCTATTGCAAAGTTTTATTCTTCAGCTTATTTTCACGGTTCATTATGAAATATGTTTTTATAGTATTTTTTCTGTTGCCACTGTGTGCCACCGCGCAATATGTTTTGCAGGGTAATGTTGTTGATGAAAATACTGAACCCATACCCGGCGCTGTAATTACCACAAGTCAAAACAGTTTTGCCCGATCAAATTTCAATGGTGCCTTTACTTTAAATATCCCTACCGATACAGCTACCATTAATTGTAATTATTTAGGCTATCACAAATTTGAACAAAAAATAACTAAAAGCGATGGTACTTTTTTACAAATAAAACTTACAAAAAAAAATAACCAACTAAATATTGTAACCATCAGCGGCAGTCGGTTTGAAAAAAAAATAGAAGAAGAAACCGTATCAATAGAAGTACTAAAGCCCAACAGAATACTCAGCACGGGCATCAATAGTATGGACGATGCGCTCAACCGGGTGCCGGGCGTAGATGTGGTAGAAAATCAAATAAACATCCGTGGCGGTGCAGGCTGGAGCTACGGTGCAGGTAGCCGCGTGCAAGTGCTGGTAGATGATATGCCCATGCTCACCGCCGATGCGGCTGATGCCAAACTAAATTATTTACCCATAGAAAATTGCCAACAAATAGAAATCATAAAAGGCGCATCCTCATGCCTATACGGCTCTAGCGCTCTCAATGGCGCGGTTAATTTTCGTACTGATTATGCTACCACCAAACCCAAAACGAAGGTGATGATTTTTAATGCGATATATGGCAATCCTAAAGAAAAAGAACGCCGATGGTGGGGCAAAAAACAACCTAGTTTTAATGGTGGGTATTTTAGCCATGCTCAAAAATTTGACAACCTAGATGTAGTGATTGGCTCGGCGTGGTATAGCGAAGATTCGTACCTGGAGGGCGACCTCGAGCGCCGCGTGCGGCTGAATGTAAACCTGCGCTATCATGACAAAAAAGTGGCGGGCTTGGTGTATGGCATCAATGCCAATTCGCAACTTTCCAAGGCACAAACATTCTTTTTTTGGGAAGTAGATAGCAACCGAAAAGGCAATTATTACCAACCCTTTGGCGGGCTAGATGATGCTACCACTACTGTAAATAAACTAAACGGCCAGCGCATCAACATTGACCCATACATTATTTATACTAGCCCCAACGGGCTGCGGCAAACCTTGCGCACACGTTGGTTTCGTACCCGAAATGATATACCCGAAAAAATGCAGACCTCCATTGCCGATTTGTATTATGGCGAATATCAATTGCAAAAAGCATTTAATCATAAAAAAGGAATTTTGCACCAAGCCACTATTACGGGCGGGCTAGTAGGCACGTATCAAAATGTGATTGGCGAGCTATACGGTAATCATGCAGGCAATAATTATGCCGCCTACACACAAATAGAAAAAAAGATTGGCAAGCTGTGGCTAAGCGGCGGCGCGCGTTACGAGGCCAATCGGGTGGATACTTTTGCGTTGGAGTCCCGGCCGGTGTTTCGGCTAGGCAGTAATTATCAGTTGGCAAAAGGCACTTTTCTCCGTGCCAGTTATGGGCAGGGCTATCGCTACCCTAGCATTGCGGAGCGGTTTATTCGTACCTCATTTGGCCCTACGCGTATTTTCCCAAATCCTAATTTAACATCAGAAACGGGGTGGAGCACCGAGCTCGGTGTAAAGCAACTTTGGCAGTCAGACAATTGGTTTGGGTATTTTGACATAGCTGGTTTTTGGAGCGAATATCAGGATATGATGGAGTTTAATTTCGGTTTTTTTCTACCTGCCGACTCTACCAATTTACAGGTGGCTCGTCCGTTGGATTATATCGGTTTCCGCAGCAATAATGTGGGGCGCAGCCGCGTAACGGGTATTGATTTTTCTACTTATGGGCAAGGCAAAATGGGCGCGCTAGATGTCAATTATTTACTAGGTTATACCTACATGAACCCCGTGCAAGTAAACCCCGACTCGGCGGTGATAGCCAACCTGAGCGGCGATACTTATACCCTAAAATACCGCTACAACCATACGGTAAAGATGGACGCACAGGCCACTTATAAAAAAATAACGGTGGGCTACGTGGCGCTCTACAATAGTTTCATGAAAAATGTGGACGAGGTTTTTGAAAATAATGATGATGAAAAAAATATTTTTGGCGCGCTGTTTGAAAGCGGTACGGGTGGGCTACCATCGAGTATTCGCACCTTTCGGCAGCGGTATAATAAGGGCGCTTTTGTGCTAGACTTGCGTACGTCTTTGGCTTTGAGCAAGCAAATTACCATTAGCTTTATAGCCCAAAATGTGTTGAACACGGTGTACTCTCAACGGCCATCTTTGGTGGCCGCGCCGCGCAGTTTCACACTGCAATTGCGGGCTGATTTATAGTTTTTTACTGCTAAGTGCCATCTCTTCCTAAAAAAAACAGTCAAGTAATTTTTCATTAATATACCCCACCTGCTCATTTGGTTGGTCTTCAATTTCATTTTTTATAAAAAAACAAGTGTTTAATTATAAAAAATAGATTTTAATCTATACAAAATAGGTTTTAAACTATATAAAATAGGTTTTAAACTATATAAAATAGGTCTTTACATACCCAAACTAGATTTCAACTATTAAATAGTATGACTTTTGTATTAAGAACTATAGCTGTTGTATCAAAAACTTTGTTTCTTATATTAAATAATAAGTTTATTGTATTAAAAATTATGATTGTTGTAAAAAATATTGATACTATCTACTAAAAAATCACTTTTTTAGGAATTTCTGCACGCCACCACTACATAATAATTAAAAATAAATGCCTCATCCAGGCAAAAAGTGTTGGTGATTTTCCAACCTGCGGCTTCTATTTCTTGCTTGTACTCTGCTAGGTTATATTGATGCGGATGCAAAATATCGCCTGGTAAAAGCTGGAATATTTTTTTAAGAAAAGAATGATTGTGCGCATCTATGGAAATGATAAGTTGGCTGCCCTCGTGCGCGCAAGCCGATAGTTTTTCTAGGCCTTTTTTCATATCCGCCACATGATTAATAGCGTTGATACAAAAAATAGTATCGTAGGTTTCGGCGGGCAAAAAATCCTCAATGCTGGCGTTGATAAAAGTATTATCGGGATAATTTTTAAAAGAAAAATGCGCCAAATCTTTGTCGTACATATTAATGAGTGGGTCCACGGCGGTGGCGTTTTTAAATAATAAAAAAATACCCGCTGGCCCGCAACCGAGGTCGATGCTTGTGCCATTTTTTACAGCTTGTTCATCCACACTTATTTTTTGTAAAAAGCTTTGCCAATAGTTTTTTTTCCATAGCAAATACTCCGCCACCGATTTTCCGCGGAGGTATCTGCGCCACCATATTCGCTCGGCCCATTGGGCTATGTTCCATCTAAGGTTACTCACGTTTTACGATGTAATTTCGCGGGCGAATATATAAAAAGAAAAACTCTCAATTATCAAATTACCAAATCAACAAATTATCAAATCAGCATAAATGAAATTTTCAGTAGGCGATAAAATAAAACTACGCAAAACGGGCGAAGAAGGCGAGGTGGTAGAAATTATATTGGATGAGTATTTGCGCGTGCGTATTGGCGGGGTAATAATCCCTGCCGAGGAGGCGGATTTGGATTTTCCGTACCTCGATTGGTTTTTGAAAATACGCGCTGAGGAGAAGAAAAAAAAGACGCTTTTTATAGATAATATAAAAGTTGATAAAAGTGAGCAAAGCGCCGAAAGCCTTTTTGCGCCTGGTGTTTACCTGCTTTTTCAGCCCGTGTATCGAGAGCATGAGGGCGAAGATTTGATCCACCGATTTGTAATGTACCTTTTTAGCGAGTGGCACAAATCGATAAATTATTTGGTGGATATTTCTATAGGTGGCAAAAACATTTTTGCGTTTGAGGGGGCGCTAAAATTTCAGCAGCGGCAGTTACTTTTTTCGCTACCATTTGATGATGCTGGTGATAATCCCGTTTTTAATTTTGAAATAAAAGAGCAAACAAAAGGGCCTGCGTTTAATCATAATTTTTCTTTTAAACTAAGCCGTAAAAAACTAATACAAGAAGTACAACGGCTGGAAAATGAAAATTTGGCGTTGTTTGAAATTCCTATTTTTACCGAGCTGGCTAGTGCCAAAAAATTGGCCCTGCCTGTAATGGGTGCCAAAGCCACAGCGCTTACTATGCTTGGTACGCCGCGGCCTAGCACCATTGCCAAGGCCGAAATAGACCTCCACATAGAAAAAATAGAGAAACACCATGCCCGCATGACGAATGCGGAAAAGCTAACGAGCCAGTTAAATTATTTTCAATTATATTTAGATGTAGCCATGGCCAATGAAGATATAAATCCACTGCGGGTGATACACGGTATAGGCGAGGGCATTTTGCGAAAAGAAATTTATACAATTAGCCAGCAAATACCCGCGGTGCGCGAGGTGGGCCCCGATCATTTGAATCCTGGCGTCACGCTCATTTACTTTTAGTTAAAAAAAGCCGATTTTGCCCAACTGCTTAGACTAATAGCGCGTCTTATGGTTAGTTTCTATTAAAAACCAACACTAATCCATTTAACACAATAAGATTATGAAAAACGGATGTACTTTTAAGCCACAATTTTTTACCATGAAGAAATTATTTTTACTCCTGCTGGTATCTGTAGGTATTTTTGGATTTTCAAACACTGCCAAAGCATCGCATGCTGCAGGTGGAGATGTGTTGTATGAACAAGTGTCGGGTCTCACTTATCGTATTATTTTTAAATTCTACCGAAGTTGTGATGGGATAGCCGCTCCGACTTCTGCTCAGATATGCTACAACAATTCTTTGAATACTGCCACAGCCACATTGAACCTGCCGCTTACTTCTGGGCCCAATGTAGTGAGTAATGGATGTCCCAATTTTCAAAACTCCTGCGTCAGCGCGAGTAGCACCATTCCTGGTTATGAGGAATATATTTATTCAACTACTCTGAACTTGGCTGCAGCACCTACTGCCACTTGGCGGTTTTGGTGTTATGTGGGCTCTCGTAACAGTATGGACTGGTTAAATGGCGCGACTCTTACCATTGATGCCACCATAGATTTGTCCACTACGCAGAATGATGACTCACCCTTTTTCTCGGTAGTTCCTACCCTTTATTGCTGTGTAAATACCCCCTTTACTTTCAATAATGGAGCAGTTGACATTAATGGGGATTCCTTATTTTTTGAATCTGTCCAACCCTTGGGTAATGGTTGTCAGCCTTGGAATCCTCTTCCCGTACCTTATAGACTTATTGGTTTCCCGCCCAATGAAAGGCTACCGGCCAACCCAGATCCTAATCCAATAAATAATCCAATCCCTACTAATTATACCTTTACATTAAATTCTCAAACGGGTGCTTTTGCTTTTACTCCTTCTATGGCGGGTACTGGCGTAATAACTATCAAATGCTCTTCTTACAGGAACGGGCAGTTAATAGGGCATGTAAAGCGAGATATTCAAGTAATTGTGGATGCCACTTGTAACCCAGGACTAATTCCTCCAACACCAGTTGATTCAACTTCATTGGTCAATGTTTTCTTGGATTCTCTTGGACAAGTTAAAGGTTGTTCTGGTGAAAATATATCATTCTGTATAACGTTAGGTTCTAGCGACACGGATGCTGTTTTAGTTGGAAGATCTAATATCGCATTTTCTATGCCTGGGGCTACTATAAGTTATACAGGTACATATACAGATAGTATTACGGCTTGCGTAAATTGGCAAACATCTATTGCTGATGCAGGCCTTCATGTACTTGTACTTACTCTTATCGATTCTAGTTGTAAACCACCTGGAATTATCAATAGTTATTCCTTTAGTATCCCTGTCTTTATAGATTCAGGTATTGTGGCTAGGGGCGATACGATTATTTGTGCAGGCGATAGTGCTCAGCTCAGTGTGCGCGGTGGTGGGCCAAAACTTTGGCGTGCATTGCCGGGTGGGTCGCCTACTTCGTCATTAT
>JBBSPP010000158.1:0-6764 GCA_038258625.1 Chitinophagales bacterium | reverse complement strand
TAAAATGCCGTATCGGGGCTGACGATGCGCTGCTTGTAAAAAAGGAGGGCCAATACAATCTGCGCCAAAAAAAATACAGCACCTATCCAGAAAATAATTTTTCGTTGCCAAAATATAGGGTGCGGTACAAAGTGCTGCATGATAGTGTAAATGAAGTTAGGCAAAATATCAAAACCTGAAACGGATGGGGCGGGTTTAATTTTTTTGGGGTGGGCAACAGGGATAAAAAGGGTATTGATAAAATCAGCATTGCACATTTTAAAATAACTTTGACCTATGCAAAAATACCTTCTTGCTTTTATGGCCTACTTACTTTTGATAACCTCCTGCGCGGATCAACCCAATAATGTGGAGGAGCCAAACGCACTTAAAAAAGCACCCACATTTAATGCTAGCAACGCATACCAACATATAGAAACTCAATTAAGTTTTGGCCCAAGAGTACCAGGCACGGCGGCGCAAACCAATTGTGCAGCATTTATTCGTAGTGAAATTGCTAAATATTGTGATACGATTTTTGTACAAAAAACCACCGTGACCCAACCCATCTCCGATAAAAAATATCCGTGTATAAATATTATTGGCGCTATAAATCCTGCTGCACCCTACCGCATTTTATTACTAGCACATTGGGATACACGGCCATGGGCAGACCAAGATACCAAAGACCAAAACAAACCAATATTGGGTGCCGACGATGGCGCCAGCGGCGTAGCTGTAATACTCGAAATAGCCCGGGCCATAAAAGAAAGCGACCTAAAACCCGAAGATGTAGGTGTAGATTTTTTATTTGTAGATGTGGAGGATGTAGGCAAAACTGAATGGAGCGAACTAAGCTACAGCCTAGGTACACAATACTGGGCCAACCATCCGCACGTGCCAAATTACAAAGCCAATTACGGAATATGCTTGGATATGGTGGGCGCAAAAAATGCGCAGTTTTTACTCGAACAATTTAGCAAACAATATGCTGGCGATAAGCAACGCGCTATTTGGGATATTGCCAACCGCCTAGGCTACGGCAGTTATTTTATGTATCAAGATGGTGGCGCCATTACCGACGATCATGTTGTGGTAAACGAAATGGCCAACATTCCCTGCGTGGATATTATTAACCTGCAAGAGGGCGGCAGTTTTGGAAAATACTGGCACACCCACAATGATAATATTGATATTATAGACAAGCGCACCTTGAAAGCCGTAGGGCAAACGGTGCTGCAGGTATTGTATGAGGAGTAGGAAAAAAAACTTACTACCGCCGCCGCGACCCACTAAATTCCATAGCCTCCCCTTTTCCAAAACCATAGCTAAAACCAAGCGTCATGAATCGGCCGCGATAATTTCGGTCGTAGATATAAAAGTTGGTTTGGTTCGTTTCGGAAATACGAATGCGCGAAGCAAAAATATCGCGCATACTAAAGTTGAGCACACCCCGGTTTTTTAATACTTTTTTGCGAATGCCCATATCGGCAAATGCTTGGTGGCTTTGATTACCTTGTATGGTTTGAAAACCCGATTCATATCGGCCTGTAATTTCGAAATCTACATCTTTGAATAATGTCAATTTAGTAGTTGCTTTAATCGTAAATCGATCTGCCGAAAAATCAAAACTTCTACCGTCTAGCGCGCCCACTCTTTTGAAATAATTGTAGTTAAACTCTCCAATCAATTTTACTTTTTTGTGCGGCTCGTATTCGGTATTTAATTCTATACCAGTAGCATAGTTTTCGCCAATATTTATTGGCCGGGTGGTGGCTACGTTATTTTCAAAAAATGAAATGCGCTCAATTACTTCGCTCGTTATTCGATGATATACATTCAAATTTAGCGTGGCTTTCTCCAAAATATAAATACCCGCTACTTCAAAAGAATTGGTAAACTCAGGCAGCAAATTCGGATTGCCTACACGAATATTAAAGTTGTTTCGGATATTAAAAAACGGATTCAAATCCCACAATCGTGGGCGGTAAATACGGCGCGAGTAGCCGCCCTGCACAGAGAATACCTTGCTTATTTTATAAGAAGAATGTACGCTCGGAAACAAGTTGGTAAAGTTTCTGTCGTTGCGTTCATTCGTATTTTCTAAGAGCGTTTGTAGGTCTGTATTCTCTGCACGTAGGCCTAGTTTCAATCCGTACTTTTCTTTTTCATACGCACCCGTGGCATATATGCCAAGTACATTTTGGGTGTAGTTAAATACATTGGTCAGCCCATTATCAACCACCCAAGCACCACTCGTTAAATTACTCACTTCAAAATCATTGCTTACATCTTGTAGCTGATATTGTGCGCCCGTTTCCAACGTAAAATTCTTTTTAAACGGTTTGGTATAATCCAAATTAAAGGTAACTTCGACTCTTTAAAATTTGTGCGCGTGCGTTGGTCGTTGTCATTATTTGCCCCTTCGGTAGTTCTGTTTGTAAAGACTGAGCTTTGGTCTTTTCCAAAATAATTTCCTATCCCGCTAAATAATAGGGTATGTTTTTTATCGTCTTTAAAATCACGTTTATACTGTAACTCGTATTGATATTTTGGGTTGATTGCTTCCGTCACTTCTGTTCGTTGCCATTTAGAAATTATAGAACCATCTCGATCAGTAGAAGTAAAAATAAATTCAGAAGGTTGCTTCTCATCCTCTAGCGCAATACTACCCGACAGTGTAAGTACGTTTTTGTCATTGATATAATAATCTGTACCTAGTATAAAATTATAAAATTTCTCATTGCGGTATTCTTTCCCCTCGCTATTGATGGTAGTACCCGATGATAAATCTTTATTTATCGCATTTCCATAACGTGGCATTTCTCTATAACCTGCACCAAGCTGGCTAAACAAATTAAATTTTTCAGACCGCCTGTTCAGGCTCAACCCAACACTATGATTTTGCGGCCAGCCACCATTCAAACTTGCCGAACCGTTCAGGCCTTTTCGCTTTTCTTTTTTCAGTACAATATTTATAATGCCCGCGCTACCTTCCGCTTCATACTTCGCCGATGGATTTGTGATGACCTCTATCCGCTCAATCATATCGGCCGTAATAGTGCCCAACGCATTACCCGATTCGCTAGCTATGACCGATGGTTTTCCGTTGATTAATATTTGTACGCCATTACTTCCTCTCAACGAAATTTCACCTTCAATATTCACGTTTACCGCCGGTACATTATTCAAAACTTCTAAAGCGCTTGCACCGCTGCTACTCAAATCTTCGCCTACATTAAAAATGCGTTTATCCAATTCAAATTCGGTGCTCGATTTTTTTGCTTGTACAACTACCGCCTTCAATTCTTTTTGCGTGCGCGTCATCAAAATTTTTCCAAGATTGCTTTTAACTTCAGTAATTGTTTTGGTATCATACCCCACGCTACTAATTTGCAAGTATGAATTTGCTATGTTCACAGCAATGTTGAAACGTCCTTTTAAATCCGTTTTGCCACCGGCGAGTACAGCTTTAGTTCCCTTTTCAAAAACAGAAATGGTGGCGAAAGGAACTGGTTCTTTTGTAAGGTCGTTGATTACCTCACCCGTAATTTCGGTAGCTTGTGCTAGTAATTTATTGATTGATGCTATTTGTATAATTGTAAAAATTAGGAGTGCATGTAGCACTTTCTGTATTGCCATATCCGTTGGGATTTTTAAAAAAGGTAAATTTAGAGACTATCGCGCGAACACTCGGAACTGACCCTTTATATAACGTCAACTTTAACACATTGCACAAAATACCTCGATGATTGTATCCGTTAAAAAGCGATAACAACCGCTTACGTTAATACTCTGTATCACAAAATTGAATGCTAACGATTCACCCTAAATTTGTGAATTCATAAAATGATAGCACGCACACTCATCACATTTGCAACCAGTTTTTTGATACTTTATGCTTTCAGAGCATTGTATATTGTTACCCAAAAATGGTCAAAATTGCCACGGCAACTTACGCGTATATTGTTTTTAGTTAGCACGTTTTTTGTGTACATCACCACCACGTATGTTTCGCTCAATTTTGATACGTACCGCGACAATGAAGCGCTGATGAATTATACCATCGTAGGTGCCATTACACTTTCGGTTACGGTGCTTTCTATATGTATTATTCAGTTGGTGGCCGATATTATTTTGCTGGCTCGGTACATTTCTTTTCGTATAAAAAATAAAAAACTCGTAAGCGGCGGGAACCAAATGACGCGGCGCACATTTGTAAGCAAAATGGCATTGGCCACAGGCGGCGTATTGCTCGGTTCGTTTTTGTGGGGTATGACAAAAGGCAAATATGGATGGCGCGTAATGAAAAACAAACTCGCTTTTGATAATTTACCTGCAGCTTTTGACGGACTAAAAATTGTACAAATTTCTGATTTGCACCTAGGCAGTTTCCAAAATAATTTTGAACCGCTTGAGGAAGCCGTGCAAATGATAAATGATTTGGATGCCGATTATATTTTTTTTACTGGTGATTTGGTAAATGATAAACATGATGAAGCCGAACCTTGGATTCATGTATTTAAAAAACTAAAAGCAAAAAAAGATAAGTACGCCATACTTGGCAATCATGATTATGGTTGGGGCCGTGGCGAACGATTGACGGACGAACAAAAACAAGTCAACGGTCAAAAAGTAGCCCAGGTTGCAGAGCAAATGGATTTTAAAATGTTGATGAATTCACATACAATCCTTGATCATGATGGCGAAAAAATTGGGCTCATTGGAGTAGAAAATTGGGGCTGGTCAGAAAATAATTGGTTTCCTACTTTTGGCGATTATAAAAAATCAGTCGAAAATATGGAGGCCGTTCCATTTAAAATTTTGCTGAGCCACGACCCTACGCATTGGGATAAAAAAATACTAGGCAAAGAAAATGATGTAGACCTTACGCTTGCCGGCCATACTCACGGCGGGCAAATGGGCATTTCCATTCCTGGCCTATTTGAAATTAGCGCGGCCAAACTTTTTTACAAACACTATGCCGGCTTGTACAAAGAGGGCAAACAACATTTGTATGTAAATCGTGGTTTGGGCTTTTTAATTTTCCCTGGCCGCGTAGGTATGCCGCCGGAGATTACGTTGCATACATTGCATAAAGCATAAATTCGTAAATTCATAAATGAATCATTCAACAAACTTTTACAACGACGAACTAGCCCGACATCAAGCCGATGCCGCGCGTATTAAAAAAACATTATTTTGGCTAAGCATCCTCCGTCTTACAATTTTTGTTTTGATGTGTTTAGGAATTTTCCTAGCATTACCCAACACAAAAATTATTTTATTCATTGTTTTAGGTAGTATTGCCATTTTCCTTTTTTTATTAAAAAAACATATGGAATTAAAGGACAAAAAAAAATTATCTGATGCCTTGGCACAAATTAATGCAGAAGAAATAGAAATTGCAGGTGGTGATTTTTTTGATAGAGACAGCGGCGCAAAATTTCAAAATCCGCTGCATCATTATAGCCAAGATATAGATTTATTTGGGCGAGGTTCTTTTTATCAATACATAAATAGAACCGAAACGAGTGAGGGTGCGGAAGCATTAGCCGACACGCTTACGTCAAACAATATTGAAAATATTGAAGGTAAGCAAAAAGCTATTCGAGAATTAAATTCACTAGCCATTTGGCGGCAACTTTTTGCAGGCACGGCCCGTCTCATAAAGGTAGAAAGCACGGCACCGCAAATTGTAGGTTGGTTAAAAAATTATCAGTCATTTATTCCAAAAGGGATGAAATGGTTGCCAACAATTTTTAGCATTGGTTCTGTTATTGTTTTAGTGCTGTATGGGTTTGATTTTATACCTGCAATTGGTATTTTACTTTGGCTATTTATTGGTGCGGGGGTTTCTGGCACATATAAAAGAAAAGCAGATGCGCTGTCCGAAATCCTTGATGGCGTGCGGGATACATTCAAACAATACGCCGAACTCTTAAAACAAATTGAAGGTCAAAATTTTTCTGCAGAAATATTGGTTGCAAGGCAACAACAAATAATTTCTAAATCAAAAAAAGCTTCGGAAACTGTCAAAGACTTTTCTAAATTAATTGATGCTTTTGACAATCGTAAAAATCCATTGGCCTCAATAATCTCAAATGGTTTTATGATGTGGGATGTAAAATATACTTATAAAATTGAAGAATGGATTGCACAATACGCTAATGAAGTAAAAGATTGGTTGGAGGTTGTTTCGTTTTTTGACGCTTATAATTCATTGGGTAATTATGTGTTTAATAAACCCGAATATATTTTTCCTACAATTACCAATAATGCCACAGCAATAAATACGAAAGAACTAGGCCATCCATTATTGCTAAAAGGCAATCGGGTGGACAATGATTTTCAAATAGACGACCAACAATTTTTTATCATCACGGGCGCCAACATGGCGGGCAAGAGTACGTTTCTGCGCACAGTTTCTTTGCACATTGTAATGGCAAATGTGGGCTTGCCAATTTGTGCAGCAGCAAGCGAGTACACGCCCGTAAAACTAATTACAAGCATGCGAACGGTTGACTCACTAACGGATGATAGCTCTTACTTTTTTGCAGAACTTACGCGCCTAAAATTTATCATTGACGAAATAAAGCGGGAGCCATATTTCATCATCCTCGATGAAATACTGAAGGGAACTAACAGTACAGACAAAGCCATTGGCAGTAGAAAATTTGTAGAAAAATTAGTAGCTTCTAACGCCACAGGAATTATTGCCACACATGATTTAAGCCTCTGCGAAATAGAAAAAGAATTACCCGATGTAAAAAATTATTACTTCG
>JBBSPP010000157.1:0-6766 GCA_038258625.1 Chitinophagales bacterium | reverse complement strand
TGTAGTAACCCGAATGTAAATCGTATCCTGCCCCACACAGTGTATGGTAAGGGTATCCGTGCTAGCCAATGTATTTACAATGGTTTTGCTACCAATCTGACCCAGGTTTTTTGCATAAACAATTAAATAAAAATCATTGCCCGCATTGGTAGCCGTAAAATTGGTGTACACTTTTACTGTGCCTTCTGAGCTAGGTAAGCCCACAAAATAGTCGTCGTCGCCACTAAAGCTCGCCCCATTCATAATGGTATCTTGCGGTAAGGCATTGGCGGTAGCCTTGGCATTATTGGGTTCGGTTTCGTTGGCTGCTTTGGTATTTATACAAAAAATACAAAGAGCAAACAGGATCGTAAAAATTCTTAACGTCATGGTTTAATGATTTAGTACAGGTTTGGGATGTTAAAATTAATAAAATAAGTTCATTAAGATGTATTCATGCTTTCTTTTTTATTGACAATACCAAGACGTATAGGGCATTTGCCGTAGGCTGATTAGAATTTTATAACCAAAAATCGCAATTGTAAAAAGAATAGAACGCCCGCCATTATAGCTTTGTACTTAACTATTCAAAAGCTGTATTATGAAACGCAATATAATAAAACGAAAAGGGTTTGGATTTGACGGTAATGCAGTTGAGAATGTCGATTATATAAATTTTGACGAGGCCAAATTGGAAGAATGTGCACAAGAGCCAACAAGTAAAGACGAAAAACCATTAATAATGAGGGGTTATGATTTTTCGCTACCCTTGGCTGAGCTACTCCGAGAGCAAACCGAACGAGTTCGTTCGATTATCAATCGGTTTAACCGTATGGAAAACTTGGCATAAAGTAGTTGAAATTTAAGAAAAGCTGTTACTAATTTTTAGTAGCAGCTTTTTTTATTGAGTGACCTTATTTTTTTTATAATCCTATCACAGTGCCGCTTTTGGCCTACCAAAAAAAACCATCGAAGACACCTAGTAGCTCATCGAAGACACCTAGTAGCCCATCTAAGACACCTAATTAAGCTTCGGGAGGAGCAAATTAACCATCTAAGACAGCTAGTAAAGCTTCGGGAGGGGCGATTTATGTTTATGGCAGCGCGAGTACTATTTTGGTGCGGGCGAATGAAAATTAGGGCGTCGCCACTAAATATTCGGAGGCCGCTACTATCATTTCGGGCGGGACCACTACACTTTTTGGCAGCGCGATGAATGCTTATAAGGGAGCAACTAAAGCTTCGGGCGGAGCAACAGCAATTTCGGAGACAGCGAATGCGGCTACCCAAAAAACAGGTAGAATAGCCCAGCCAATAAGCGAAAATACGGCCTGCGCCACTGGATACGGGGTGATGACTAGCCGCAACGATGGGTCATAAATTTGTTTTTTTTGCATAAAAAAAACGTTGCTCAGTGGCAACGTTTTTCTTTAACAAGCTATAATAAAAAATAATAGGAGGCTAGGTGGTAGGGCTGCCATCGGGCGGGGGCGTGGTGCCATCAGCGGCAGGGTCGCCTTGGTTGTTCATATTGCCCAGTACTTTGGAGTAGCTAAAAAGGTCGCGTTTGGTATCGTTGCCCAAAAATAAATTGCGGCTTATTTTGGCAATGCTGATGAGCTGCTCGTAAATTTCGTTGAACTCTACCACGGCGGCCTGCGTTATTTCTTTGCGAGTGCCTTTGTTGCCCTCTTGGCGTATATCGGCATCGCGGGTGGCGGTGGCGCCAGCGGTAATATTACTTATTAATGCTTCGCCTATGCCTTTTGCCGTTATTTCATTTAGCAATTCGGGCGTCATGTTTTCAGAAAATTGATAGAGTAACTGAATCAGTGCTTCCTGATCTTGCCTATCAAAGGCGGCTTTCCAAAAAGCATTGAAGCCAAGCTCGGTAAGGATTTCCTCCAAACGGTCGGGCGTGGCTTTAAAATCTTCGCGCAATTGGGTGTTGAAACGGCTTAGTTTTATGAGGGCTTCTTTTTGCAATGCTTTGATGGCTATGGTGCTGAGGCGCAGGTTTTTGGCATTATCCACACCCAAGTGCTGCTCCATAGCGGTGTTGATGCGGGTAATAAAATTTTGGAAAAAAGGGCTTGCCCAACCGCCTCGGTTCTCTTGCAAAAAATCTTGGTTGGCAATGGCGTTTTCGGCAATAATGAGGGCTACGAGTAGCATTTCTACGTCTTTGCCGCTGTATTTTCTTAGTTCGGTCATGGGTTGGGTTTTTTGTTTTGAAAGACTAATGTAGGAACATTTATTCTAAAGTGAAACTATTTTTTATTTACCCGCGCTAGTCTATTTTCTAACTGCTGTATTTTTTTGTCTTTTGCTTGTAGTTTTTCTTCGTATATTTTAATGACTGCTTCTATGGGATTTATGTTTATACCATTTACCACACCACCTTGCTGATTAAAGCTTGTTACGAGGCTTTCTTCATTAAATTGTTTGATAGTTTCGGGCGAAACGCCCAATGCTGTGGCTATTTTGGATAAATAATCGTCCGATATTTTTTCTTTTTTTTCGAGTTTGCTTACCATTTGTTGGCTTGTTTTTAGTTTTTTAGCCAACTCGTCTTGCTTTATTCCCAACACTTCACGCACTCTTGTTATATTTTCGCCTATCATAATTTATGTTGTTGTAAATTACAGAAAATAAAAGAAACTCCATTTTGGAGTTTCTTTTTACTTAAAATACTATGAAAAGAATAATATCTGTTACATATATAGCAATTTCAATTTTTTTTGTCAGCTGTGCTGCTTCTAACACTCCAAATGTTTATAGGGTTTTAGCGATAATACTAAAGGATTCAGTGGAGTACACTCTACCGAAACAATCGAACGAACTCAGAAATAGATTATTTAGCCAATATAAACGCACAACAACTGGTGAAATTATTTTTAACGCGGCACCAGCTTTAAGGAAGGCCTATCTACTAGTCATTGATAGTGCCAATAACTGTGTAAAAAAAGATTTAAACCAATTGGGAGTAGTTCTCGGAACATTTCAAAGAGGTGTACAATGCAACTACATCAACGAAGATAGTATTTGGTTAATTTCAGTAGGTGATTATCCAAACTATGTTCTCAATCTATACAACGCCCGTGGCGAAAGAAAGGCTGAATGGTTAATTAAACTTAATAGTAATAAGTATAGTACTTCAGTAGGTTTAATACCAAATTCAAATAATAATCCTTTTTTTAAATTATCTGGGTCTAATGAATTTCTTGCGAGCTTAAATATGCCGTATTACTCAGAGTCAGATTCTGTATTTTTTAATAAAAGGGATAGAAAAGTCATGTTAAAGCTTGAAAAAGGAGCACTTTCTGTTAATTATTATTTTTGCAAGGTACCAGAAGAAAATAAAAATTTATTTCTAGGGTATTTCGGTAAAACTGTTGCCACAGTTATGAATCGTGCTGTGATTTGTTCTTACGAGCAGTCTCAAAATATTCAAGTTTATGATAGTAATAAATTAGTAGGGAATCATTACGCAGGAGTTAAAAATTTTATTCCTAGAACTGAAGCTTTTGATTATACAAAATCCAACGACCGCAGGTATGTTCCTGAACACTTCTATGATGCCGATTTTTACTACGACATAGTTAATAATGAAAAATTTATTTACAGAGTTTGTATTAGAAAGAAAGATAATTATGTAAGTGAAGAAGGTTTAATTGATAATGAACCTCCTGATTTTAGTATTGTTGTTTTGGACAATAAGTTTAATTATATTGGTGAAATAGATATGAGCGGGAAAGAACTCGATTTTACCAGGATATTTCCTACTGTAGAGAATGAGTTTTTAATAGGGACAAATAAATCTAATAAATACTATCGATATGCATTGGATATATAAACTAACATTAATTTCTTTAGTTATAATTTCCTGTGGTAGCCCATCAACCACAACACAGGTTAAAAAAAGTGAAATCCCAAGCGATAAGATATTAAGCAATAATTATTATAAGAAATATATACGACCTATACATAGTGAAGTTAAATCTTATATTATTTTATTTAAAGAGGATGCTTGTTACACATGTTTTAGTAAATCCTTGAGCAAATTATTACCCAAATTAAAAAGTGAAAATTACATGTTATATTCATCGCAAAATAATATTGACACGATTAGTAACAATTTTAATTTAAGCAAGGAAGTAGTGGAGGTAATCCCTGAAAATAGTAATTTTAAAAGGCAGTATTTCATGCGGCATGAACTTGTGCTATTAAAAATTGATACAATTGAAAGCGAGGTAATGGAGTTTATACCTTTAACTTACAACAATATCAATAGTTTAAATTTGAAATAACTACTCCGCCCAACTCATAGTATAATTATCGTCCTCAATTTGCATAGCATCTTTGGTCATTTTTAGTGGGCGGAAGGTGTCAATCACAAATATATAATTAACTTTGGTAAAAGCTAAATACTATATATGCAACGGTTTTATTTTGACACATCGGTTTTTGGTGGCGTTTTTGACGAAGGGTTTGAAGAGGCAAGCCTTCAATTATTTGAACGGGTAAAGTTGGGCAAGTTAATTTGTATGTTTTCTGACCTTACCGAGGATGAATTGTTAGAAGCACCAATTGCTGTACGAAATCATTTTGATACATTACCCAAAAAGCATCTGGAGCGCCTCGAAGTGAACCAAGAAGCTATAAACCTAGCCAATAATTACATTGCAGAAAAAGTTGTAGGCGAAACGAGCTTTGATGATTGTGTGCATATTGCCTTGGCTACTATTTATAAAGCTGATATATTAGTAAGTTGGAACTTTAAACACATTGTAAATATTTATCGTATTAGAGGGTATAATGCCGTAAATTTAAAAAATGATTATAACACTTTAGAAATCCGTTCACCAAAAGAAATTATTAGATATGAAGAATAAAACAGAAGAAATACCAGCTGATAAAAGCTTTGATACCGTTCAGTATTTTAGAAAAGTTAAGGAAAGCATCTCTGAAAAGATATACGGCAAATCGGTGGAGGAGATAAAAGCCTATTTTCAAAAAAGAAAATTAGAGTTTAAGAAATAAACTCATCCATTTCACACTTACCCGCAGCCTTACTCCGCCCAACTCATAGTATAATTATCATCCTCAATTTCCATGGCATCCTTGGTCATTTTTAGTGGGCGGAAGGTGTCCACCATCACAGCAAGCTCGCCTGTTTTTGTTTGGCCAATGCTTTTTTCTACCGCGCCGGGGTGTGGGCCGTGGGGGATGCCGCTGGGGTGGAGGGTAATCATACCGCGGGTGACGTGCTTGCGGCTCATAAACTCGCCATCTACATAATATAGCACTTCGTCGCTATCAATATTGCTGTGGTTGTAGGGCGCGGGTATGCTATCGGGGTGATAATCGTAGAGGCGCGGCACAAAACTGCAAATTACAAAATCCTTACCATCAAAGGTTTGGTGCACCGGTGGCGGCTGATGCACGCGGCCCGTAATAGGCTCAAAATCGTGTATGCTAAAAATGTAGGGATACTCGCAGCCGTCCCAACCCACTACATCAAACGGATGGTGGGCGTAGTAAATTGGATACTCCAATCCTTTCTTTTTTGTACGAATTAAAAACTCGCCCGTGGCATCAATCGGTTCGGCAAAAATTGGTTTCTGTATATCGCGCTCGCAAAAAGGGCTGTTTTCCATAAGCTGCCCGTACTTGCTAAGGTATCGGTTGGGGAAACGAATTGGGCCAAAACTTTCTATGATTAGTAGGCGGTTATTTTCGGTTTCAAAATTTATTTGGTAAATGGCGCCGCGCGGTATCACTATATAATCGCCGTACTCAAAAGGCAAATCGCCGTACTGTGTTTTTACAGTTCCTTTTCCTTCGTGTATAAAAAGCACTTCGTCGGCATCAGCATTTTTATAAAAATAATCTTTCATGCTCTGCTGCGGCGCGGCTAGGGACAGTTGGCAATCGTCGTTGAACAAAACAACTTTGCGGCTATCGAGATAATCTGCTTGGGGCTTTACACTAAAACCTTCAAAGCTGCGGTGCTTCAAAATATTATCGGTGGCGGCTATGGGTTTTACATCTGTGGGTTCTTCGCAGCGCATAATTTCCGTAGGTGGGTGAATATGATACAGCAAAGAATAATTGCTCGAAAAACCTTCGGTGCTAAATAATTGTTCGGAATATAGTTTGCCGTTTTCGTCACGAAATTGGGTGTGACGCTTGTGAGGTATTTTGCCTAGTGTATGATAATTTGCCATGGTGAGCAAATTTACATAAAGTGCTTTGATAAAAAGATTGATAGATGTCAAATTTGATGCTCTGACTAGCGTTGGTGCCTCGACAATGATTCGTGCCCTCACAAACCATTCCAAAACCTTCTGCTAAGACATATACATAAAAAAAAACTCCTCGCAACAATGGTTACAAGGAGTTTTTAAAATAGGGGTTATAAAACGGACTATCTACCGAAGTGAGCAAATGCTTTATTTGCATCAGCCATACGGTGTGTATCTTCTTTTTTCTTTACAGCATTTCCTTCGCCTTTGCTTGCTGCTATTAACTCGTTGGCCAATTTTTCGGCCATTGATTTACCATTACGCTCACGGCTAAAACGGATAATCCATTTCATGCTAAGTGATAATTTGCGATCCTGACGTACTTCTGTAGGAATCTGAAAAGTAGCACCACCAATACGACGGCTACGTACTTCTACCTCGGGCGTTACGTTTACTACGGCTGTGTTCCAAGTTTCGTCTCCGTGAGTGTCGGTCTCGGGTGTGAGTTGATCCAGTGCCTCCTAACCGATGTGGGGTGC
>JBBSPP010000156.1:0-6769 GCA_038258625.1 Chitinophagales bacterium | reverse complement strand
CTTTTGATAAAGAAAAAAAAGATAACCAAAACGATCGTACTGAAAAACAGCCAGACCGAAAAGATAATCGACCACAACATCCTCGCGATAATAAACAATCTGAAAGACGGGATAATAAACAATCCGAAAAGGGCGAAAATAAGCCGCAGGAAAAAAGAGAACATAACGCACCCGAAAGACGTGAAAATAAACCTCAAGAAAAACGAGAGGAAAAAGTAAAACCAAAATTCAAAATTGACTTGGACGGCATTGTAAATTCCGAGGGCGTTTTGGATATGATGAATGATGGTTACGGATTTTTGCGGAGCAGTGATTATAATTATCTCAGCTCTCCGGATGATGTTTATGTATCGCATCAGCAAATAAAAATTTACGGATTGAAAGGTGGCGATACAATTACGGGCAAGGTACGCCCACCAAAAGAAGGTGAAAAGTATTTTGCATTAACGGCTGTAGAAACTATTAACGGTAAAAAACCAGAAGATATTCGCGACCGAGTACCGTTCGATTATCTTACGCCATTGTTTCCTTTTGAAAAACTAAACTTATGTACCGAGGCTACAAATTTGAGCACGCGCATAATGGATTTGTTTGCGCCTATAGGAAAAGGGCAGCGTGGGCTTATTGTAGCGCAACCCAAAACGGGTAAAACAATGTTGCTAAAAGAAGTAGCGAATGCAATTGCTACCAATCACCCAGAATGTTATTTGATGATAGTGCTGGTGGATGAACGCCCTGAGGAAGTAACCGATATGGAGCGTAGCGTAAACGCCGAAGTGATTTCTTCCACCTTTGACGAACCAGCTGATAAGCATGTAAAAGTTTCGACCATTGCACTTCAAAAAGCAAAACGCTTGGTTGAAGTGGGGCATGATGTAGTTATTTTATTAGATAGTATTACTCGATTGGCTCGGGCGCACAATACAACATCCCCAAGTAGCGGCAAAGTATTGAGCGGTGGGGTAGAGGCGAATGCCATGCAAAAACCTAAACGATTTTTTGGCGCTGCGCGTAAAGTTGAAGGCGGTGGTTCTTTGACAATTTTGGCAACTGCATTGATAGACACCGGCAGTAAAATGGACGAA
The DNA here is from genome assembly GCA_038258625.1 of Chitinophagales bacterium. Lineage (GTDB taxonomy): Bacteria > Bacteroidota > Bacteroidia > Chitinophagales > Chitinophagaceae > JAGNRR01. The sequence continues at coordinate 5,684 of JBBSPP010000156.1, read as the reverse complement.
GTAATTTTTGAAGAATTTAAAGGTACAGGTAATATGGAATTGCAGTTGGACAGAAAATTGGCCAACAAGCGTATTTACCCCGCTATTGATATTATGGCTTCAAGCACCCGCCGAGATGATTTGTTGCACTCAAAAGAAGTATTAAATAAATTATACATTTTGCGAAAACATCTGGGCGATATGAACCCCGAAGAAGCCATGAATTTTATTCGTCAGCAAATGCGGAATACCAAAGATAATATTGAGTTTTTGGCCACTATGAATAAATAGTATAAAACTCTTTTTGCTTAAACTGTGAAAATTTCTTAAATTTGGTAAAAATCCCATTTATATGAAACACATTTACAGTCTTTTGTTCTTAGTATTTAGTTGCATTTGTGCGCAAGCGCAAAGTGCTGTTTACTCAAACGCCGCACCTATAACCATCAACGATAATACTACGGCATCCATTTATTCTAGCAATATTTTGGTGTCTGGTTTTACAGGTAGTATAAGCGATGTTGGCGTTGTTATCAAAAATTTTACACACGGTTCGCCATCAGATGTAGCCATTTGTTTGGAGGCGCCGGGCGGACAAAAAATTGTAACCCAAGCTGGCATTTGGGGTGCACCCGCTAGCAATATCACTTATATGATGAGTGATTTAGGTAGTACGCGGGTTGGTCAGTTTTCGCTTCCAGCTAGCGGAACTTACAAGCCTACATCTAATAGTACGGTAATTAGTTTTAATTCTCCAGGGCCGGGTTCAACATTTAGCAATCCTGGCCCAGCCAATAGTGGCACTGCTACAATGGCTTCTACATTTTCTTCAGCTACGCCAAACGGTACTTGGAAATTGTGGATTATCGATGCCAGTAATGGTGACGCAGGATTGGTAGGCGGAGGCTGGGAATTGCGCCTTAACCCCAATGCAGTACTGCCAATTGAGCTAGCCGATTTTCATACGGAGTGCGAAACTGAAAATATCATGACAGTGAATTGGACGACCCACAATGAACAAAATTCAGAAGATTTTACAATACAAACGAGTGCTGATGGTTCATTTTTTGAGGACGCTAAAATAGTAAAGGCCGCAGGTAATTCGCAGGTAGAAATCACTTACAAAGCAACACTACCAATGCCTTATGCTGAAACTTATGTGCGTTTAAAGTTGCAAGATATTACAGGTCAGTTAGGATTTAGTAGTGTTCGCGAAGCAAAATGTGGTACCGACTTACCAATTGTGGTGCGTCCAAACCCCATAGTTGAAAATCATGTAATGATTGATAACCCTAAGGGCGAATTAATGAAGTTTGAGCTATTTGATATGAACGGTAAAGTGGTGAAAAAAGGCATTAGTAAAGCGGTGCATTACCGAATGGAATTTGAAACAGAAATGCCCAAAGGGTTGTATTTATTGCATATTCAAACTGATGGTGAAGATTTGCATTTTAAGTTGAACAACTTACGCTAATATTTATTCAAAATTTTAAATAGAAAAACGACCGTTGTGCGGTCGTTTTTTTATTGCATTTTATAAATACGGTTATTCTATATAATTTTTTACTGAAGTAGTCATTGTAAGATTTTATAACGCAGTGCTTGACCGTTAGCATTTATCGGGCTATATCTTTTACAAGAAAATATACGATATGATAAAGTCTAATCGGTATTATATTGTATTTAGGTTATTTTTTTCTAATTAATAAAAGATGTAATGCAAATTCTATTAACCCACAATAATCAACTCAATGGCGAGTTCGGCAGCTAGGACTGTATTGGAATTAATCTCGTTTTTTAAGCTAATTCTTTCAAGATGATTTTTCTCGTATTAATTGCCGCTTATTTTTCTATTGACCTTTGTTTAAGATTTAATTCTTTAATTAAAACCTACTGGCATGAATTGGTTAAGATAAATTTTAGTTTCGTTGAAGCGTGCTGGAAATGTTTGTGAAAATGTCTCTTTAGAAATGTCCTAAATTTAATTGGAGATGAATTTAGTCGTCTATTTTTTTAGCGCATCAAGGTTACATTGCCTGTGAACGAATTTTTGTAACCGTTTGCCCAAGTAGCTTCTATCATATATACATACACACCTACAGGTTGGTTTACATTATTGAATTTGCCGTCCCAGCCTCGGCCGTTAATGGAGGTTGTGGTAAAAATGAATTGACCCCATCGATTCATTATTTTCATAGTGAATGCATTGAGCCCGCTAGAAAGTAATTGTCGGGGTAAAAAATAATCATTCAGCCCATCACCATTTGGCGAAAAAGAATTGGGAATATTGAGGTAGCAATCTCGGAATATCCAAATACTATCAGTGGTGGTACAACCATTATTATTTGCCTGCAGCCAATATTGTCCGGGCTGATTTACAAAAATGGAGGAGCTAATCTCGCCCGTGCTCCATGTGTAAATTGCATTTGGGTTATCCAAATTTTTCAATTCAATAGCCTCGTTTGTTATGCCGGGGCAGTACGTTTTATCAGCACCTAAATTCACTCTGGGATTTTCGAGTACTGTTATTTCCTTGGCATACATAGAATCACCGCAAGCGGGATTGTTGGTTGTAAGAGTAACAGTATAATTGCCAGGTGTGGTGTACGTATACATTGGTCGAGGCCGATTGGCCAATTGGTTATTATCGCCAAAATTCCAAATAAAAGACGCGGCAAATTGTACATCTTCTTCAAAAAATATTGGATCGCCCACACAAACTTCATCATCATTTGTAATAAAAAATGCAGCATTTTCATTTACTATGGTAACGGTTTTAAAAACCGTATCGCTGCAAGAGGTGTTATTTAAATTAGAAATGGATAGTAGAATATTATATTTACCTGCTGCATTATACTTATGGCTAGATGAAAAACCGGTAGTAACTGTACCATCACCCCAATCCCATTGGTAGCTAACAAAACCTACTGGTTGGGAAAGAGAATCTATAACAGAAACAGTTTCGGAAATACAAAAACTATCCTTGGCAGGTACAATTCTGAAATTAGCCAATGCAACGGTTACGGTAAGGGTCAGGTTGCGCACGCTATCGCAGCCCATGGCATTTACAATAGTATCAATGTAAACACCTGAATTGTAATAGCCCAAAAATGTATCTCCCGCACAAATATTTTGTAGAATGAAGGAGCTTGTAGGAACTGCTACGGTAAGGTTTAAGGTGCGAATGCTATCGCAACCATTAATACTCAAAAAGCTATCAATGTATTGCCCACTAACTGAATAACCTAAAAAAGTGTCGGGGGCGCAGATTGTTTGGTTCAGGGTAAAAGCGTAATTGGGCGCCACAGAAAGATAGGTAATATGAATGCTATCGCAATTATAAACCGAAAGAAACGAATCAATATAAATACCCGAGGCAGAAACCAAGGCCCCGCCAGGCAATAAATAATTGGTGCCATTACAAATAGTTACATAGGCAGTATCCAAAAATGGTGGGTGAAATGTGATAAATATTTTTACAATACTATCTAAATTGTTGGTGGTTTGAAAAGTATCCATGTATAAACCTGACACTGTTACAATTGTATTGTTTTGCAACGCATAGCTATCTCCTTGGCATAAATTTATAGTTGTATCCGCACAAAAAATCGAAAAATGTACAGTCGTACTTTGCAATTGACAAGGGATGTTTTTTAATACTTTTACCGTATAAATAGTATTGGGTAGCAGACCGCTAAAGGTGTCGATAAAAGTGCCCAAAGGAGGTGTACTTGTTTGTAGAACGGTGTTGGTTACAGAATCGAATAGGGTGAACGTATAAGTGGCAGTAATATCAGGGTTCAGTATTGATACCTGAACAGAGTCGGGGCAAATATTACTTACTTGTAGTTGAATTGATGTATTATTGAGGCATGGCGCGATGTAATCAAGCGTAGCTACAAACTGGTCTCCGCAAACATAAAATTTATTATTCAAAGAATTATACGCAATATCATACGTTGAGTTACCAGCTTGTCCAGGTATTGAAAAAGTGGAGCTGCTCGCTATAAAATTAGTACCATCGAAATCATATTTTAAAATATTACCATCAGGGCCACCAATAAAAACTTCATCACACGGATTGGTTTCTATTCCTCCTTGCCGCTTCACGGTTTGTGTGGGCAAGGTAATTGGCACGCCTACCGTTGCCCCTGTGGCAGTGTTCAAAGCTTTAAGATTTAATCCATCATAAAAAAATAAATAATTAGCATTCGCAGCCAATGCATTAAAACCATTGGAAAAGGAATTAACTGCCACATACGGTTTGTTCAATTGCTCGGCCATTGTGGTATAGCCGGTCGGTACATTCCACAAATTACCAGTATAGGTTGAATTTACTCTTAAGATTTTATTAGCCACCGCACCGGCCGAAAAGAGCGTATATACTTCACTATTTGGCCCCAATGTGGCACAAACTAAATCTTGCGCGATACCCGGCAAGCCCGTTGCGTTTGAAATGGTTACAGCCCCCAAGGTTGTATCTACAATACCAAAATTAATATTGGAGGATGTACCTCCACCCATCCCAACAATGTCGCCCGTGTTACAGTTGAATTTCATCTCCCATATTTCTCTGAATTGATTATCGGCCGTGGTAATAAAGTTATCGTAATTACCAGCAGGATCTAACCGAATAATTTGAGCACCCGAGTTATTCAATCCTTGGCACATATACGTTTTTCCCGAAAATTTATTAACCACCAAATTTCCTACGCGCGTGGCATTTGGGTTTGAGTTCCATGCAGGAGCTACAATTACGCCCGAAAATGTCCACAGCAAATTTCCGAAAAGGTCATACTTAGCAATCTTGGGGTAGGAAGTTGGGATAGAGCCAATACTGCCACCACCGCCAATTGCAAAAAGATTTCCTTCTAAATCAAAGTCCACATCGTATGCCTTATTTTCTCCGCCCGTTGTGCCGGCCGATCCTGAGAGGCTAGTATTGGTGGTTACCCAAGGGTCAATTATAAGCGCGCGATTATTATCTATAGGTTGTTTTGGTAGTAGGCTTACAATTCCATTTTCAATTTTATAATCAAAAGATACTTTTTCGCCATTGGCATAATTGGCGTGCAGGTCGCTTTCCCACAGATCTTCTATGTCGGTTTTCAAAACAATTTTTTTATTATTCTCTAACCTCAAGTTTTGCTGACCGCTATATTGATATTTTATTTTGCCAATATCAGCACCAGGCGCTACGAAAAAAGTAAATTCTAATCCACCCTTCGGATGAATTTCGTATAAAACATCAATGCCATCATAAATATTATTGTATCGAACGCTTTCAAAACTGTAGGAGTTGTATTTTTTTTCGCCGTAAGTAATGTAATGGTTGCTCTTAGTATTTTTTATTATCTCAATATTTTTATTAGGATTCATCCAAGTCAAGCTTATCCAATTATCTATTCTATCATGAATAATGTGTTTTTCGCTTTCTTCTTTTTGTTCTTCTTCGCTAAGGTTGGCATAGTTTTTTTTGAGTGCTAGCTTACTTAATCTAAATGTGAAACCAGTTTCGGAAAGATAGATTTCATTTCCTGTATGAATGTATGCAAAGTTCACTTTTACTTTTTCATTAGTTAAATGATCAAATTGACCATTATTTTCTACAAAATGATTTGAGCCAAAAATGTTTTTAGAAGTCCAATTTGCATTGGGCAAAAACGGATGTGATGATAAAAAAAACAAATGCAGTAAAAAAAATT
>JBBSPP010000155.1:0-6786 GCA_038258625.1 Chitinophagales bacterium | reverse complement strand
CACGGTGCAACCACAGCTACCTTTACAGTTCGATATTACTAATGGCTCAGTACCTGTGTTTACAAATTCAAATTCGCAAGTACCATCGGCATTTTGAACAATTGTACCATAGTCATGCACTTCTTTGGCAAGCTTAATAGTTGCTCCTGTTGCTTTATCACTCGCATCTTGCGCTTGTATATTAGTTGCCATAAATGTCATGCACAGTACTGCTAATCCTAAAATTACTTTTTTCATATTTCTTAATTTATTTTAATTGTTACCATCGAAGGTAAGAAAATTGAAAAGTGATGTTTGGAAAACACATTGCCTTTTACATTTCAAATACATTTGTTTATGACGTGCAAATATTTCTCGGCTAAAAAATTAGAAGGCAAATTTTATGCTTCCAAAAATACCGAATCGGCGCGTGGGCGATTCATTGGGTATGGTGGCGGGCAGTACGCGCCATACAAAATCAATACGCAACAACCTAAATATATTTTCTACCCCAGTGCCAAGTTCTAGGTAGGGCGCATTGGCAAGCGTTTTAAATTCAAAACCTTCGCCAAAATTGAGTGCTCTATTTTCGGACGAAATGCTGCCATACACGCCTTTGGCTGTCCAGAACGTACGCAGGTTGGCTTTGCGCAGCAGTGGTACATATTTAAAAACAAATGATCCGAGCGAATGCTCCATCATCAATCCAACGTAGGTATCGCTAATATATTCAAAGCGATTCATCATATTAAACGTACGCCCATTGTAATAATAAAATTCGTTGCCGGGGTGCGCCTCTAATAATGTGTAGGGTAGGGTACCAAAAATTTTGCCAGCGAAAATGGTGTAACCCAATTTTCCCAAACTACCCAACGGCTGATTATCAGCAATCGTAAAGCGAAGTTTAAAATAACTAACGTCGCTCTGAAAAACATTTTTCAATCCCAAACCTGCGTACAATTTTATGGCGGGATACTTAGTGCCTAGGCTAGTTCGCCAATAATTTCCTTCTACATATTTTTCCATATAAGCGAAGCGAAGTTGTAAGCCCACTTCAAAATTTCGCACGCCAACCATCGGAAAGCCATCGGCGTTGCTAAAAATTTCGCCCGTGGGTAACGGCGCGTACGGCGTGGTGTATCGATGCTCCACACTTAGCAATTGCGAAAAACCTAAATGATTTTCATTGAAAAACTCAATGCGTTTTTTATCGGTAAAAAGTAGTTTCCATGGCACGTTATTTTTGCGCCCAATAGTGCTAAACACATTGTCTATACTACCCGCATCAGTATCGTATACGCTTACGCTATTGTCCACATCTTTTTTGTAGTTCACATTTATATACCGGCGCGGATTTCGATTGAGCAAATAAAGTGCATTGGCGTTAAATTTGAAACGCTCATCGCGCGTGCCATAAGCTATGTAGCCGTTTATATAAGCATTTTTAAATAAGGCTGGCGTAGTGCCAAGGCTCAATCTGTACCGATTGCCCTCTACAAAATTGCGCGAGTAGGTATTATAAATAGGACCAAATTCTATCGGGCCAAACTCCTTAATGCCCGTACTGAGAAAATAAATTAGGTTATAATATTTATTGTAAACAGGTAACGATTGTATGGTATCAATCATTTTATAAATTGATCTTTCGTTTGCGCTTAGTTCGTCATGGCGGTTATCATTCCAAAATTCTTCGTCTTTTTCGTCGGCACCATCCAGTACGACTAAATCTTCCTTTAAATTTTTATCCTCAAAAAGATCCGTAACCGATTTATCATTTATTACAATGTCTTTATACGTGGTGGTTTTGCGACCTATAAAACCTGCTGTCTTTCCAATCTTTGACGGTATAAAATCCACATAAAATTTATCCTTTACCAAAAACCAATCATAGCCATCAATCTGGCTGTACTCCTGCACGAGGTTTATATCTTCAGCCCAATTCACGGCTTGCTTATCTGCCACTTGCATGCTTATTTTTTGCACGGCATAGTCGCGCTCGTGTATATAAATATCACCCCGAAACGTTTTATCACCTTTGCGTTTTGGCTCAAAAAGTACTTTATAATAATCATGAAAATTGATGGTAACAGTATCCACTATCGTGTATTTATAAAATAGCGGCGCGGTAGTGCTGATAGGGCTTACAAATTCAATATCAAAAATGGGAATGTAATTGTCATACACATTTATATTTTGATACATGCTTCCCAAAAACTTGGATACACTCGCATTTTTATACCCGCTAATTCGCGTGCCTTTTATATATTCTTTGCTTTTGAGTGGTTCGCTTTGGAAGTAATAATCAGAAATCGTCTCGGTGAGGAAGAGCGGCAAAAATGGTTTGTCGCCATTGCTGCTATCAATAAAATCTTTCATAAAAGCAAACTCTTTGAGCAACCCTTTGCCGCTAAATGTGCGCTTCGGGATTTTCGTAATGTCGAGCTCTAGCTTATTATATACTTCGTATTTGTAATTGTCGGCTTTGTTTTGGTTGTTGGCGTCTTTGTTTTCTATTACTTTTTTTATAAGTTTGAGCGCCTCGTTTGGGTCGTATTTTATGACCAATTGTTTTAGGCTAGCGGTGCTGCGTTCTAGTTCTATTTTTAATTTTAAATAGTTGGTATTCGTATCCAAAAAAATAATTTCTTTTTTATAACCAACAAAACTTACCTGCAACGAATCAGACGGCCATTTGTCGAGCATGAATTTAAAATTGCCCGCAGCATCAGCACGGTCGCCAATGGTGGTGCCTACAAACATAAAGTTTACAAAAGGCAAAGTTTCCTCAGTGGCGGGGTCAATCACGGTGCCTTCGATGGTTATTTTTTTACCTTGGGCTGCCGTGTTTTTTTGCAACAATAATGATGTAAAAAAAAACAGAGAGAAAATATATAGCAAGCGCGGCACGGTCATTATTCGGAACTAAAGATAGGAGATAAATTGAATTGAATTGCGAATGAAATGTTTTTTGAGAAAAAACAATTCCCCACCTGTTATTTTTTTATTTTACATGGTTGTACCAAAATAATCTCGCTGTATGGAAAAGCAGATGGATAGGCATCCCCTTTTTATGAAAATTTATTTCCTAGCCATCATCTTATTTACGGGTTGCGATTTTTCTGACTCGCACCATGGAACCAATCAGCCAACGGTATCGCCATCAGCTACCGAAAATGCTACTGTACAAAACGCCAATGGCCACACCATTGCTACCCGTTTTGAAACGCCAACCGGCTTTTCGCGCACGGAGAATGATGCCACGAGTTTTGCCCATTACTTGCGCAATTTGCCATTGTATAAAGCAGGGAAAAAAGTAGCCCTCTATAACGGACAATTAAAAGGAAACCAAACCGCCCACGCCGCAGTAGTAAATATGGACGTAGGCTCGCAAGATTTGCAGCAATGCGCTGATGCCGTGATGCGCCTGCGCGCGGAGTATTTATATGAACAAAAAAACTATGACGCCCTGCATTTTAAATTTACCAACGGCTTTGACGCGCAGTACAATAAATGGCGCAGCGGCAACAGTATTTCCGTAAGCGGTAACAATGTGCGTTGGACAAATAGCCCTGCCAGCAACGGTAATTATGAATCATTCCGCACATATTTAACCACCGTATTTATGTACGCGGGCACGGCATCTTTGGAAAAAGAGCTGAAACCTAAAAATATAAAAGACATACAAATAGGCGATGTGTTTATAAAAGGCGGCTACCCTGGCCACGCCGTACTTGTGGTGGATGTTTGTAAAAATGCTGCGGGCGACAAAGCATTTATGCTAGCCCAATCGTACATGCCCGCCCAAGACATTCAGGTATTAAAAAACCCATACAATGCCACGATCAGCCCGTGGTATAAACTAAGCGAAACAAATGATGTGCTAGAAACGCCCGAGTGGACATTTGGTGTGGAGCAGCTAAAAACGTTTTAGCTTATGGCTGTAATTAGCCCACTGTTTTCATACTAAAATAGCCAGCCAACAAGGCGGCAATCATAATGAGTATGACGGCGTAGATTACATACTTGGTGCTTTTGCCCATGGCGTTCTCTTCAATCAAAAACGGATTGCGGTGCGAAGCTATGGTGTAATCACGCCCGCCAGTTATTGGCGTGCTGCAATCGTCATGCGGATTCAGCATTTGGTAGGCACGGTCGTATTTGCCAATGTGTATTTCGTGTACCACGTAGGTAGCATCTGGCTTGCTAAGCTTGGCTTTGGTAGTAAAAAATTCGATGGCTTTTTCTTTTGGCTGGGCAAGCACAAATTTTATGACCGAATCAAACTTAATCTTTTCGCCTTGAATGCTTACGGTGCGGTTGTCCATTGGTTTTTTTTATTTACTTGTTGCGGTTAAATATAGGTGTTTTTTTTACCGTAAAATAAGGCACTCAAAAAAAAAGGCGCAACATGAATCAGGGAAGTACAGCCTAGTTGCTTTTGCTCCTCTTCTTCCTTTTATTTCTTTTTCACACCGTGAAAATGCTTTGCGGTTTGGTTATTTGTGAGGTAACCGTATTTGCTGTTAACGGCTAATCATTAAAGTGGACTACAATTTGTAGGCAACGAACTTCCTTTTTTCGTTTTTAAAGTGGTCAAATTACACTACTTTAATTTTCTATTCTATTGAACTCACGAGCTAGGCAAAGGGTGCATCTCGGCTTTCGTATTTTTTGTTGTAAAAAATATTAGGGTGATTTGCCACCTTTACCTTGTGCGGTTAATGTCCAGAACAATTACAAACTTTGACAAATATTCGTCTAATGATACCGTTTTTTTCAATGGCCTTTACTTCCAAATCTAACTTGCTGCCTACTTTATGAAATATGGAGTTGTGGTATTTTTTAATATAACCTATTTCTAAATCGCTTTTAAATACTTTTACCGCTTGATTATCAAATTCATTTTCAGGTTCTATAGCATAACTTAATTTATCTCCAACAGAAATAGAATCGCTAGCAATTTTCAATTTGCTTAATCCTGATACTTCAGTAATAAAATGGATGTCATCAACTTCATTATAATCTGCCAAAAATTCAAAGTTATCAGTAGAAACCAATCCTTGGGTTTTGCCTAATAAATAAAATTTATTTTCAATTTGGCTTTTATCTATTTCCCAAAAATCATAATACGTACTAATATCCGGACGTGTGTTTTGAGTAAGACGTTGAGCAAAAATATCTACAACGTTGCTATTGTACGTTTTGTCAAAATCTCTAAATTCAGTGTAAGGTGCAAAACCACGTGTAAATTGTAACTCTTTGGCATGTGGTAAATATTTATAGGTATAATGCCCTTCAGGATGGGCAATAATCTCGCCCACGGCCTCGCGACTTTCGCCCTTTCCGGGGCGCCATACCAACAATATTTTATCAAACTGTTTCATTAGTCTATCTTTTCGTTGATTGCGACTTTTGTTATTTTTTCTTGCCCAACATTTTTTTAGCACTCAATGGCGACACTACTTTTTTCTTTGTCTTAGCTTCCAATTCTTTGCGCGCTACATTGGCTACGTTGCCGCCTTGTTTGGCTACTTTTTTATTGTCGGTAAATGTTTTTGGCTCAGTCGCCTCCGAAATATCTTTAGTAGAAGCTTCGGCTAGCATATTCAAGATTAGCTCGGTATTAGTCATATTATCTCGCAGGCTTTCCTTTTTTAATCCTTTCAGTACTTTATACTCTTTGGTATTTTTGCCGCTCCAGGCTTTTGTAATTATATCAGTCAGCGTGGCAAATTGTACGCCTTCTTTCAGGCCACGCTTCCTCCATTCGTTGGTTAGCTCTTTTCGTATTTCAATACTTTTTAGGCGTTGGTTTATCCAATTTTCTGAGTAGCCAAGTTTTACATACTGCTCCAAGGCGCGGTCAATGCTTAGCTCTGGGTCTTGCATTTCGTCAAGGCGTTCTTTGCCTAGCTGGGCTAGCCATAGTTTAAACGGTTCTGCTTTGGGTGATGGTATGGATTGGATGAGGCGAAACAATTGCTCTGTATCCGCCACATCTGTCATCCGCATTTTACCATCAGCGGCTTTCATTTTCAACTGGTTACAATTTGTAACCGTTTGATTACCTTCTGTCAGCAGTCTGCTTTTTAGCACTTTCCAATAATTTCTTGCACCTTGGTAAGATGGTTGTTCTGTCAATATCGCAATTACATCAATCACTGAAAAAAACCATTGCTCCTCTTCGGCATCCCAAAGCGTACGCACTTTTTTTTCTTCAAAAATTTTTATATCCGGTTGCTTTTTCATTTCATTTTTTTGTTTTTCAACCCGTGACAATCCGTAACAGGTTGGGTATTAGTAAGTTTACTCTATTTCAGTTGACTACAATTTGTAGGCAACTGACTTTTTTTTTCGTTTTTAAAGTGGTCAAATTCCACCACTTCATCCTTCTATCTCTATTTTATCAATGTCCTTCATGAGTCTATCCGTTTCGGTGAGGGCGACGATTATTTTTTGGTAGTGTTGTATATCTTCTATGCTTAGCTCGCGGCCTTTGCGGTCTTTGAGCCATTTTTGGGCGGGCTGATAGCCGCCTATATAAAACTGCCACGCCACTTGATGCACACCATCAAAGTATTGGTCTGAATTAATAAAAACTTTATTGTCTTTATACGTTGGCTTCTCTACCACATTGTTGCCGCCTATGGGGTATTTGGTAATGGGTTTGTTTACGATGGGGCTTTCTAACAAATGTATTTCTCTTAGTTGACGGCCGAGGTCTTGCAAATCCATAAACGCTCCGCCATAGCTAGGATACGGCACGCGGGGGAAATCTATTTTCAAAAACTCTTTGTACTTCTCTCT
>JBBSPP010000154.1:0-6805 GCA_038258625.1 Chitinophagales bacterium | reverse complement strand
TTAGCAGAACTGTTTACAACATAGTTCTAAGGGTTCAGAAAAATGATTTACAGATTTTAGCTATATTAAACTTTATGCCTATGTACTCTAAACCCTCTAAACTATCTAAACCTTCTAAACAATGCTGTATTTTTACAGCCTAATGAACGTAAAAATAATAGAATGTCCGCGCGACGCTATGCAAGGTTGGGCGCACCAAATACCCACCGATAAAAAAGTAGCTTATATAAATCAACTGCTAAAAGTTGGTTTTGATACGATTGATTTTGGATCGTTTGTTTCGGCAAAAGCTATTCCGCAATTGGCCGATACGGCAGATGTTTTGGTAAAGCTGAATTTGGAAAAAACCAAATCTAAACTTTTGGCTATCGTAGCAAACAAGCGTGGGGCAGATGATGCCGTGGCTTTTGAACAAATAAATTACTTAGGGTTTCCATTTTCGATTTCAGAAACGTTTCAGCAAAAAAATACGAATAGCTCCATAGCCGAAAGTTTGACACGGGTAGATGAAATTCAAAATCTTTGTGCGCAAAAAAGTAAAGAATTGGTCGTGTATATTTCCATGGGTTTTGGCAATCCGTATGGCGATAATTATAATGCCGAAATTGCAATGGAGTGGGTGAGCAAGTTATCCCAAATGGGTATCAATATTTTTGCTATGAGCGACACAGTGGGCGTTTCCAATCCCGAAAAGATTAGCTATATTTTTAACGAACTGACCAAAGAATTTAAAGATGAAAAAATAGAATTTGGCGCGCATTTTCATTCAACTGCAGATGCTCGTGAGGAAAAATTAGAAGCGGCTTTGGAGAGTGGCTGCTTTCGATTTGATAGTGCCATAAATGGAATTGGCGGTTGCCCCATGGCTCAAAATGATTTGGTGGGCAATATGGCTACCGAAGATTTGATTACTTTTTTGGAGAAAAAAGAAATTGCTCATGGCTTGAATAAAGCAGCTTTTTATGAAGCTGAGAAAATGGCAGCGACGGTTTTTATTTAATTACATTTTCTATTTCTTAGATTCTTTTTAAAACTTGGCCAAACAGTTTTTTTTCATCCTTATAAATTTAACTTATTCAAAGTACTTTGCAATTCAAAGTAAATTACATTTGATTAAAAATTTATATGGACAAAATAATCATTGAGTACAAAGAGCATCACAGCTTTAGAGAGCGTATGTTGCTATGGCTATTGGGCGTAACAATTTCTATACATGCCAAGTTTTATTTCAGGAGGAAAAAGTGGGGCTTGTCAACAAATGAACTTTTGCAATACCCAACTGATACATTGGGTAAGAGACTAGGTCTTTTCTTACAAACAGAAAAACTAGAACCGGTAGATAAAGTAGAACGGCACGACGCTTTTCACATCCTTTTTGAGTTCACAACCAACATACGCGACGAAGCTGCTATGCAATTTTTTTTGGTGGGCAATGGAAAAGTTTCGCCGTTTACAATTGGTACTGCACTATTTGCGGGGCTCATGTTACCCGAATATTGGTCGCGTTTTTACCACGAATTTCATAAAGGTCGGAAGGTGAAACCTATTGCTTATTGGGATTTTGAGGCATTGTTGGATTTTCAATTTGCCGATGTGCAGGATTATATTTATCATCGTTCAATAAACAATACTCGCATGAAGGATATTATTCATTCATTTAATAGAACAAGTTTGCGCGGGTAGTTTATTTTATATAAACCAAAAAACCTCAAGCCGAGGCCTGAGGTTCTCTGAATGAAAAAAACTAATCCCTATAATTAGTGCTTTTGAATAACTATTTTTTGGCTACGGCTGTAATTATCTGTAGAAATGCGAACCAAATAAATGCCGTCATAGATTGCTTGAGTATCAAAGTAGGCAATCGTTTGCCCTTTATTAATTTGCGTTTTGGTAATCACTTTTCCTGTCAAGTCCATTAACTCAACCGTGAAGTTTTCTTTCACCAAATCATTTACCTGCACAGCTATTAAATCACTAGCGGGGTTTGGGAAAATTGTAATATTTGTATTTTTAAAATCAATTTCTGAAATAGAATTTGGACCAGAATAAACCGTGGTAGGCTCTGTAATACTTGTAACTTTTGAACCTACAACATTGCCATAAAAAGTAGGCCCTACAATGTAAGGATACACTGAATTCCAATTAGCATCTACCGTAGAGAAGTAAGCGTATGTGCCGTTCGGATACTCGGGCGTTACACAAAAACGGCCGTTGTGATCATCTAAAAAATCGGTGGCTGTATTGGCAGAATATTGATAATCTTCGCGAAAATATCCGTTGAAATAAGTACCAGATTTTACAGGACCATTTACACGAGTGGTTGCAGGATTTAAAACGTAACTAGATTTCATACGAGTGATTGCGCCAGTGCCGTTGGTATTCAAAAAACCATACGCCCCGTAAATAGGATAGCCATCATACGCAAAACCTAATAAAGGTGAATGTTGCGCACTATCAATAGCGTACAATCCATCAGCATCGTACAAATTACAAATTGTAGAAACTACAATTAAATCAAGTTTGAACGCACTTGGATTTTGGTGGTGGTGGTAATTACCATTGGCAGGGTGTCCTTTGCTACAGTCAAAACCAAGTTTTTCGGCAGGGATTGCATCCCGATTCCAAGCCTGTGTGGCCATTGGGCCTCCTGGGCAAGGAGTACCGCCCGGACCGCCGCACAAAGTTTGCGCAGTATTATTCCACGCCACGCCGTCGCGCCAGTCGTAGAGAGACACTCCATTGATGAAAATACCAATAGTTCCTGGGTTGGTTTCCGTTGGTGTTCCTGTGTTAGGCGTTGGCACTAAAGGCATTTTATAAATTGCATTTTGCGCTGTTGCGTTTGAGGGATTGCCATCTTGGAAAGGCCCTGTAGGATAGGAGGGAACGCCCTCAGTAGTTATATATGCCCAGTTGGTGGAATACTCTACTTTTTGACAATTTACCAAAATATTATTGGGCTGTGCCACTGAATTTCCTGTACTGTAAAAAGTCCCAGTTAAGGACGTATTTTGTAAATAAGAGGTCACCTCGCGGCCTTGTGCTTGTGATGCTGTAATACAGCCAAGGCATAAAATTGATAAGATAAGTTTTTTCATTTTTGTCTGTTTATTGTTTAGTTAGACGATTGATTATTTAATTTCCTTCGGGTGTTGAAATGTTTTTTATTGAAAATCTGAAATTTTCATTAAACACAAATTCTTTGTCATTCAGCGTTAGTAAAAATGCTATGAGTTCAGTTTTTTCATTTGATGTCAGGGATAATTTATTTTGCAATTGTGGAGCAAGAGTAGGGCTTTGAATAATTTCGTCCGTATAATGATTGAGCACATCGCGCAGTTTTGCAAAGCGGCCGTCGTGCATGTAAGGATAGGTAAAAGATAAATTTCGGAGGGTGGGAATTTTGAATTTTAAACTGTCTGCCGAATTTTTTGTAACCATCCAACGCCCATAGTCATTGAGCGTAGTATCAATTTCTAATCCATTATTTGCAAATTCATAAGTTGAAAAAAGAGGTTCAGCGTGGCAGTTACTACATTTTTTTTGATAAAGAGTATAGCCTTTCTGTTCTTTTTTAGTAAAAGTATCTTCCTGTCTTTTTACCTTGTCGTACTTAGCATTTGCCGATACGAGCGTAAGCTGAAACTGCGAAAGACATTTTAATACTCGCTCACCCGTAATATTTTTATCGACATAGATTTTTGCAAATTCTTCTTTATATGTTTTTTGACGTGACAGTTTTTCAACCACATTTTTTATACTCTCATTCATCTCGGCGGCATGGCTGATTGGGGCGAGGGCCTGCATGTCTAAATGATTGATGGCGCCGTCCCACATAAACAGTGTTTGCCAAGCCAAATTCATAAGTGCAGGGGCATTGCGCGTACCAATGGAGTCGTGTATGCCGTGGCTGAGGTCATGGTCGGTGTGGGCAAAAGAATTAAACGGCGAGTGACAAGACGAGCATGAAATAGTACTGTCGGAGGATAAAATGGGGTCGTAAAAAAGCATTTTGCCGAGCTTGATTTTTTCAACCGATAATGGATTTTTATCAAAATCATAAAAAGGTTTGGGAAAATTGTTGGGTGCTTCAAACTTAAAAACAGACATAGCCGCGCAAATAAATATGGAACAAAAAACGACTATCGAAACAATAAACTGCTTAGTGCGCATCAAATGTAAAAATTTTAGAAAACTGTGCAGCGAGGCTTACTGCTTCAGCACTAGGGCTCATTACTTCATAATTTTTGCTCAGGTCAATTTGGTTTAAAAAGTTATCTAAAGCCACATTTATAGTAATCATTTCTGTGTTTTCAACATCAAAAGAAACTGACTGCAACGTATTGTTCGGAAAAGAATATCCGCCCAAATGATACTGAAATTTATTTTTCCTCGCGGGACAATTGCTGGCAATCCCTTCAATTTTTACATTTATGTACCCACTTTGCCATGTCCAATACATACCCTGGGTAGGATCGAGCGCACCGCCATAAACCCCCGACATATTAGTACTGCTATCTATGCCAATGCTGAATTTCATTTGGTCAAAATTTTGGTCTCCCAAAATTTTATAATCAATAATTGTGGTAGAATCATACTCGAAATTTATCAAAAAATGTTTATCAATATTGGTTTCGAGCAGTCTTCCATTTTTATAAAAAACTATGTTGGAAATGTAGAATTGTACATTGTCAATCTTCAGGTTTTCATTATTGTTTGCGTAGTTTTTATTTAAAACCAGCGGTGCTTCTTGATAGGTCAGATTAAATTTTACGAATAATGTTTTTTCTTGAGCAAACGAAATTTGGGCAGCAAATAATAAGATTGTAAAAAAATATTTACTCACTCCGTTTTGGTTTTGGGCTGTGCGAAAAAAGCTTAGCTAAATCTTCTGTCAATGCATTAAATTTTTGTACTTGTTCTCCCTTGCATAATTTTTTTATATCCAAGAAATGCGCAAAGTGTAGGCGTTCAATAGTTTGATTGGCTACTGAAATTTCAGTTATCAAAGAATCAGTTTGAGCCTGATTTTGCACATCATTTTTTAATGTTGTGTACAGCATTTTCTTCAACAGATTTATATTTTTTACCTCCACCTGAATGCTTGGCTGATGCACGGTAATTAATTTTTGATAAGCCTCTTGTTGTGCTTGGTCAAAATCCAGACGGTTGATAATAATATTTTTCGGCCCATCATTTCTGTGATTGGGTTTGTGCGATTTTGTAAATATAAAAAAACCAATAACTACAAAGTGCAATAGCAACAAAGCAATGGCGGCATATTTATAAAAATTATTTTTAGTCATTATATAAAGTATAATTAATAGTTGGCATAATGGATTCTAGTTCTTCTTGCTGTGAAATTTTGTTATCACTTGGAGCGTTATAATTGGCGAGTATAATTAGCTCGGCACACACTACCAAAACAAAAGCGACGGCCGCGGCTCGCACCCAAGCCAAAGAAATGTACAGTTTTTTTATAGCGGCAATTTTGGACATAGTATGAGCAAACAAGGCCGCGGGCGGTGCTACTTTTTGTATTGTTCCAAGTTTTTCTAATTGTGCATCCACAATTTTTTTAGACGATTGATTATTCATTTTCCTTCGATTGGTTTATCATTTTTTTTAAATTGTATTTGGCTCGTTGAAAAGCTGACTCTATAGCTTTTGGCGAAATTTTTAAAATTTCAGCAACTTCCTTTTGGCTTTTTTGCTCAATTTTTAGCAAAATCAAAATTGTGCGTTGCTGCTCAGGCAATGAATTTATATGCCTAAAAAGTTCCTTAAAAGATTCTCGGTTTTCAAGCTCTACACCTGGATGACTAAAATTGGACAGGCGCTCAATTACCTTCTCATCGCGGCTAAAAATTGCAAATCGTTTCTGTGCTTTTTTAGCTTTTAAAAAATCTAGCGATGTATTAATTGTAATTCTATAAATCCAAGTTTGCACGTGTGCCTGATGCTCAAAGGTGTCGAATTTTTTGAAAACTTTTACAAAAACATCTTGCACAATTTCTTCGGCATCCTCAGTATTTTGGGTGTATTGCAGCGCCAAGTTATAAACCAACTTACTGTGATCGTTATATAAATCGGCAATGTGCATTTTACGAAAGTAAGTTGAAAAAGTTTGTGTTTTGACTACGATCATTTATACGATTATTTCGTAAATAGCCGCTATGCATTTTGCTAATATATAAGATTTATTGATTATAAATGGAGCTGATTATTTTTATTAATGGCACTTCAAAGTTATCAGGATTGTATTCTTTTTTCAAAACTGATTTGGATTTTGTATGAGTATTATGAAAAATAAGGACGAGAAAAATATCAATTTATTAAACAGTCCGCTGCAAAGCGTAACTATAAATAATGACGGGTAGGGAAGTAATGACAGGAGCAGGATTTTAATTTAAACAGAGCATTCCATTAATGCCACTAGAACAACAACTAAATCCTATTTGGCAATAAGGCGCGCTTGTAGAGCTGAACAGTATTTTCCAAGCCCAAGTAAAGCGCATCACTTATAATTGCATGACCAATAGATACCTCCAAAAGATTGGGAATATTGAATGCAAAAAAACCAAGATTATCAAGATCTAAATCATGACCAGCATTTATACCAAGTTCATACTCTGCGGCTTTTTTTGCCACGAATACATAATTTTTTATCGCCGCGTTTTTATCTGCCAAATAGTTTTTCGCGTATGATTCCGTATAAAGTTCTATCCGATCTGTTCCAGTTTTTTTAGCCGAAGAAATTAAATTTTCATCTGCATCTAAAAAAATGGATGTACGAATGCCAGCA
>JBBSPP010000153.1:0-6825 GCA_038258625.1 Chitinophagales bacterium | reverse complement strand
CGCGTTTGGCCGGCTATTACAAACGGTAATGGCGGTGAATAAACTATCATTCACTTTATTAGTATTAAATGAGCCGAGCAGCGAGAGTGTATCAGTATTAATGGTATAACATCCGCCTTTATATAAATTTACTGGTGTAAATGAATGGAAGATGCTGTTAGTTGCAAAAGGTGCTAAAAACCCTGCCGAAACAGTATCGGTATAGACTGTTAAACCATTAGGGCCATTTACTTTTAATTTTATAATTAATGGATTTACACTTAGATCTAAAATTTGTGAACCAAAGTTTGATAAGGTTATCAGAAAACTATTTGTACTATCTAAGCAGCCCACGGAAGGAACAGACTGTATATTGGTAACCGCCGGATCATGTGGCCCTGCAGCCAAAATACAAATTACATAATCTTCTGTTTCGCCATAGCTTGTATACGATCCACAAGGAGTTGTATTGGCCGCGGTACCTGCTTGGCGGAGTACAACCCGCAGTCTAGTATTACCAGGTAAAGCAGTAGTTGGTACTGTAAAAGTACCAGACGGAGCGTAGCCGTTACCGGCATTTATAGCGCTCGAAAAAACTTCTTCGCCCGGATTTGACCAACTAGTATTATGATTATAATCTATCCAAACTTTTGTCCAGCCAGTATAACTGCTACCGGTATTACACGTCTGTAAGACAGAAATAGGATAACTCTGACCTTGAAGAAAGCAAGGCGAAGGAACGGACTCATAATTAGTATATGTATTAACCGCTGCCGGATTATTTAACTGTGGTGGTGCAACCCCCGGATTGACTAATGATCCAATCGTAAATTGACCAATATCTGTTAGTGTATTTATGGTAGGATTAGAATTATAACAATAACAAGGGCTAAAAGGGCTGAAAGTAGCAGGGGTTACAACTAAGGCCGTTGCGGTATCGCTCAATCCACTCGAAATACAAGTTGTAACACAAGTGTACCAAGTGGGGCCAGGTACGGGTGGTGTGGTACACATAAAAGCTGTTGTATCGGCCGCACTAGTTATTACCCAAGGCCCAGTAGCCGACGGGCCAGAATACCATTGGCGTGCCATACCAGAAAAAGGATTATTGCTCGTTATTCCAAAACATGATTGCAAACCGGGACAAGGGTTTGTTCCTCCAGTTACAGTATCATGATTGGGCAGGCCAGTACAAAGTGTGGGCGGCGCTAACACATTTATTGTAAAATCTTGGTAACTTCCGTATTGATAATTTTGACAATCTCCATTCTGTCCAGGAGGGACTCCAAATGTACCCCACCCAGCTATTACACGCATTCTGTGTAGCCCAATGGCAGTATTGGCTGGCAACGTAATATTAAAACTATATGTACCCGTTCCGAAAGCTAGATAGTCATTGAACACTACTTCTACGGAGTCCAAAAAACCATTATTATTAATATCTATCCAAACGGCGCATCCTGTATATACACCACTATTCACCGCCATTGGGGTAACCACTCCAGCTTGTACCGGTATAATGGTTGTGGTAAAATCCCAAGTTGTACAATTTGGTGGAGCAGTCCAGTTCAATGTACTCAGAACTATAGTATTATTTTTATATCCACTATTTAGTGTGCATCCGTTGGTAAATGTTGGCGCACAATAGGTTTGAGCTAGTGCTGTAATGGGGAGCATTATTAACAAAAAAAATGCTAGCACCCTGCTAAAAAAAATGGTCATAGAAAAGAAATGGAGCACAAATGTACATTCTTTTTGCATCTATTCATTTTTGAATATCGCTATGTTGTACAGGGTACTTACAGCTGTCTAAAATGGAGAAACATGCCACGTGACGTTAAACGAAAACAACAGGACTAAGGTTTAGAAAAGTACTAAGTCGTTTTTAATTTACTCACCGCGAAAACACAATTGCGACCAAACAAGTTGCGGAAATAATTTTTCCTAAATTTTACCACACCCAGTTTCATCAAAAATAATTTCAAATAAAAGCTTCGAACCTGCGACAGAAATTTGTTCAATTGCTTCTAAAAAAAGTTCCGTACGATTTTGATAATAAAAGGTTTGAGAATTTCAGGTTGGTCTCTTTTAGTAAACAGGAAATTAGTCAAGTATCCATGTGGGGGACTACTTTTTTTTATGAAAAGATTTTTCATGCACAAAGAATGTATGAACACGCAAGCGCATGTTTCAAAATTGTTTTTACTATCGAATAAGAAGAATATCACCTTTTTTGATGTACTCCCTATTATCCGAAATACAGGTAAATTTATAAATATAAAAGTATGTTTCCATCGGTGCTGGCTCGCCTTTAAAGGTGCCATCCCAATAACCATAGTAATTGTTAGTTTCCCATACTTTTTGCCCCCAACGGTTAAAAATTTCAAATTTTGCCAATTCGATTCCTGCTGTTGATAGCACCCTAAATCGATCATTATTACCATCACCATTTGGACTAAAAGAGTTTGGAATAAAAAATTCAGTGCAACAATTACTTGGGTTTATGTAGGTTGTATCCATAAGAAAACATCCCGCAGCATCGGTAACTTTTACTATATAAAATCCAAAACGAAGATCAATAGCACGCGGCGTATTCTGCACAGGATTTGTATTCCAACTATAGGAGTAAGGTGTTTGCCCACCAGTTACCAAAGCCTCGGCCACACCCTCAATGCCCAAACCAACACATGGCAAATCATCAGAAACGATTTGTAATTTTAGTTTATCAGGGTTTTCAGTTATTGTAAATGACGAATCAATAGAACACTGATTGGAATCTACCACCCTTATTGTGTAAGATCCTTTTTCTAAATTTGTAAAAATACCTGTACGATTAAATTGCACACCTGGTTCTAAATAAAATGTTTTAAACCCTACCCCACCTGAGGTAGTAATAGTTACCGTACCATCAGCTGCCCCTTCGCAACTAATATATTGGGGTTCAACAGCTACAAAAATCAGCGAATCGGGCTCCACCAAAAACAACGTTGTATCTTTTCGACAATTGAGCGTATCCACTATACTTATGGTATAAGTACCCGCTCGTAAATTTCTGTAATTAGTAGTAGTATCAAAAGAGCCATTATCAAAAGAGTTCAACAGCGTGCCCGCACCTCCACTCAGCGTGTAACTAATTGTGCCATTATCATCGCCATGGCAAAGCGGCGCGGTTAGTAAGAGACTATCAAAAACTATATTACCATTTTGATTAATTAATACTAACGAAGTGCGTGTACAATTACTGGCATCGGTTACAGTGATAGTGTAATTTGTAGCGTATAAATTTTCAAAAATCCCTGGCGCAGTTTGTGTACCCGCCGCCGGAGAAATACTATAGAGCAAAGAACCCGCGCCTCCTTGAGCAGCTACCGATATTTTTCCCGAACTATCTCCAAAGCAAGTTATATCTTCTTTTGAAAAAGTGGTGAATTGGATAGCCGGTGGCTGGGCAAGAGTAATGCCATTTATGGCGGTCGTGCAGTTGTTAGCATCGGTTACCGTTACAGAATAAGTGCCTGCAAATAATGATGTAAAAACACCTGTTGTATTTACAGTATTGCCTGGTAATAAAGTATAAAGATAACCAAGTGTTCCACCTGTAGGGGTTACAATAATCTCGCCAGTATTGATCCCATTGCACACTAAGTCTGTTTTTGTATTAGTAGCAAAAAGTGCGGTGGGTTGCGTAATTAAAACAACATCAGTAGCGCTACAATTATTGGAATCTGCTACAGTTATAACGTATTGCTGCGCTGTAATATTTGTATTAAAAATGCCAGTGGTGTTGCTCGTATTTAAAGGTTGTAATGTAAAAATATTAGCGCCGTTTCCGCCGCTTGTATTTACAATTATCTGCGCATCGTCTTGTCCAAAACAACTCACATTTACAATTGAAAACGAGTCAATGGTTAGCAAAGGTGGTTCGGTAATTGGAATGGTGGTGTTGAATGTACAATTGTTACCATCTGTAATAGTTATAGCGTAAATAGCAGGCGTTAATGGTGAAAAATTACCGCTTGCATTGGTAATATTATTAGGTAGCAAATTGTAATTAAGGGGAGCAGTACCGCCAGTTGCTTGTATCAAAATGCTCCCATCTGCATCGCCAAAACATGTACTATTTTTTGCCACTAAGGATGCAATTTGTATGGCCGGCGGCTCAAAAACGGATATCGAAGTTGCAATGCTGCAATTGTTAGCATCGGTAATGGTTACAGAATATGCGCCACCTACCAAACCATTAAAATTTCCATTTGTATTAGAAATATTGTTTGGCATTAAATTAAAACTGTATGGCAACGTGCCACCCGCAGCACTCACCTGTAGCGTTCCATTGCTCGCGCCGCTACAATTTACATTTACAACAGCTATATTATTTAGTACCAAACTACTTGGCGATGAAATAAATACGCTTGTGCTAATAGTACAATTATTTGCATCAGCGGCAGTAATTACATAAGTCGTATTACCCAAAAGATTAGAAAAAGTAGCCGGAGGTGTAAATGTTGCGCCAGGATTTATTAAATAAGTAAACTGCCCCGTGCCACCACTATTGCTAATGTAAATGCCACCATTGGATGAGCCATTGCACGAACTACCACTCCCCGATACTGAATCAAACTGTACGAGCAAGGGTTGGAAAATCGAAACAGTCGTACTGATCACACAACCATTGGCATCAGTGATGGTTGCTGTATAATTTCCTATTGAAAGATTTGAAAAAAGACCCGTAGCATTTGTAGAATTAGTAGGCATTAAATTATAACTAAAAGGAGAAGCGCCTCCCGCCACAGTTAGACTAATACTACCATCACTTCCACCATTGCAATTAACGCTATCAATTATTACACTATTTAATAATGGCCCATTTACAGTTATAATCGAAAAAAGCGCAGTGTCGGTACAACCGCTTCCGTCTGCTACATACGCAGTATAATTATTGACACATAAGCCTGTAAATGCAGTACTTGGCTGAAAGGTAATACCATCAATACTATAAGTGTAAGTAGGAATTGTGCCGCCCGTTGCACTAATTGTTACCGTTCCGTCACAGCCCGGATTACAGCTAGCCGGGGTTGTAGCTGTACTTGTAATTGTAGGCGAAGGCGGATTAATAATCGTTGTAGAGCTTGTAATGGTGCAGCCTACAGCATCTGAAACCGTTACTACATAATTTCCTGCACCAACGCCGGTAAATAAATTTCCTACTTGATTATTGCCGCCAATATTATATTGATACGGCAACTGACCATTGGTGGCCGTTACCGTAATGGTAGCATCATTGCCTGGCGCACAAGTTGCCGTAGTCGTAGCAATATTTGTAATGATTGGTGTATTTGGCGCCAATACACCCACACTTGTGGTGGCGGTACAATTATTTGCATCAGTTACAGTAATGGTATAAATACCATTGCCCACATTATTAAAAATATTACTTGCCTGATTGGTTCCGCCAATATTGTACTGATAATTAATGGTACCACCCGCCGCTGTAACAGTAATACTGCCATCATTACCAGGCACACAACTCGGCGTGCCAATATTGATATTCGCAATTTGTAAAAGAGCAGGTTCTGTAATTATAACCGTTGAAGATATGGTACAACTGTTTGCATCAGTTACAGTTACCGTGTAAGTTCCTTGTGCCAAATTTGAAAACGTGCCAACACCATTTGTTACATTCCCTGGCTGTAAATTATAACTAAAAACAGGCGTGCCACCATTGGCCGTTAAACTCAAACTTCCATCATTGCCGCCTGTGCAACTCACAGTTGTAGTACTCAAATTTGCCAAGGTTAATTGTGTTGGCTGCGTAATAGTAACCGTTGTACTAATGCTACAATTATTAGCATCAGTTGCGATTATAGTATAGAGCTGTGCGTTTAAAGCTGTAAAATTTCCTGAAGTATTGGTAATATTTCCTGGATTCAAATTATAAGAAATTATACCCGTACCACCACTCGCCGTCACTTGCACGCTCGCGTCAGCACCCGCATTACAGCTTACATTTATTTGAGATACGCTATCCAAAATTACCACGCTAGGTTCACCAACGATTGCCGTGGTACCGAACGTACAGCTCAACGCATCGCTCACAACTATAGTGTATGTATTTGCTGATAAATTGCCAAAAATCCCTGTACTATTGGTAACATTTCCCGGCATCAAATTATAAATTAAAGGCGCGGTGCCACCAGCAGCGTTGACTTGCAAACTCCCATTTGTCCCACCATTGCAACTCACACTTGCAGAAATTACAGAATTTATGATGGGCGCATTAGGAGGTGTTACAGTGAGTAAGGTAGCCGCTTTACAACCTTTATCATCAGTAACCGTAACAGCATATAAACCCACGCCCACATTATTAAAGACAGTACTTGTTTGGTTGGCACCGCCGATATTATATAAATAAGGAGGCGTTCCGCCTGCAACAGTCACTGTAATAATACCATCATTCCCGGGTACACAACTTGGCGATACTACAGCAATATTTGTAATTTGGAGCAGGGCCGGTTGGCTAATATTTATGATACTGGAGAGTGTACAATTGTTTGCATCACTTACCGTTATTGTATAACTCCCCTGAATAAGGCCTGTAAAAATTCCATTTGTATCGGTCAAATTGCCAGGCTGAAGATTGTAGGTTAATGTCGGTGTTCCGCCCGTAGCAGTTAGCGTAATGCCCCCATCATTTGCTCCATTACATCCTACATTTACAATCTGCAATGCATTCCATTGCAGTGGTTGCGGTTCTATTACAACAAATGTTGTACTAATACTACAACCATTTGCATCAGTGGCAGTCACAGTATAATTTCCTGCTAATAAATTTACAAAATTTCCTGT
>JBBSPP010000152.1:0-6888 GCA_038258625.1 Chitinophagales bacterium | reverse complement strand
TTGCGCCAAGCCATTTCTTTTTCTGGGTTGGTGCCAAATTGTGTTTCGCCTTGTAGTGCGTCCATTTCGTTGAAGTAGGCCTCGGTCATTTCGTTGTATATTTTGTTGACCTCGGCGCGGTAAAAGCCGGCTGAAAAATCAAATTTCTCCAACTTTTTTTTGAATAAAATAGCGTGGTGCGATGCCAAATCAAATAATAATTGTTGATGTTCTAGCCATGTGCTTTTTGCTTCGCTGCCTTTTGACCAACTTTGGGAACGTAGAAAAAATGCTTTTGGATAAATAGATAGCGAAATGTTTTTGCCCTCGTCACTGGCCTCCAAATTGTAGGTAATTACCATGGCGCTGAAGGCGTCTTCTTCCTCGTCTTGGGCTACGGAGGCTGTAAAATCAGCAAGTTGCAAGTTGTATTTTCCGTCCAAGGAAATGGTATCGCCGCCTACAAAATTGTTTGATAGTATTTTCTTTTTCACATTCACATCCGGCGATGCCATATTCTCCTTAAGCCATTCGGGATGTTTGTTGTATGATTTTTTAAAATTTAAAACCGCTGTAACGATGGCCCTGCCTACGTAATTTGTCATGGCTGATTGTAGGCCTTTGCGATTGGGTATAGAATTTCGTGCGTTGAATTTGTACAATGGCTCGCCGTTTTCGTTGCCTACTTTATAAAAGCTACATGCAAATATAAAAGTGGCCACTTCTTTTTTTCTTATTTTCTTATTTTCTATTTCCATGCTCACTATTTCCATGTGCACAGGCATTTCTTCGCCTTGGGTAAAGTTTTTATTAATAAAAGATTGTATCATTTGCGCGCTGTTGCTGGCAAAATTGATGGTGGTGTTTTTATTTTTTTTAATTTCAAGCAAGCCAATGCGCTCGGGTAGGGGGCGCGTATCGGTTACGGAGCTTATGCCAAATGGAAGGCTATTGTTTTTTCCTTCCCAATCGGCGAGGTCAATTTTTATATTAGATTGTGCGTGGCAAAAGCTACTGCCGAGCAAGGCCAAGAAAATGAATAAGATTTTTTGCATGACACCAAAAATATAATTTAAAAACGGATTGATTACTTTTACCGCAAATAATGCTATAATATGCGAAAATATATACTCGTTTTTTTATTGATTTTTGTGCTAGCGCTTACGGGCTATGTGTGGTTTTATTACTACAAAGTATATAGCGTGGGCGATCGATTTGGCACCCTAAAAAAATTCTCCATGAAGGGTGATATTTTTAAAACCTACGAAGGCGAACTAGTGATACTTGATTATTACCCCAACGCGAGCAAGGGGAATACGGGCAGCCGCTTTTATTTTTCGGTGAATGACCCCAAGGTGGCCGAAGAACTGCGCGAAATTATACGCACAGGGGCATCCAAAAATGTGACGGTGCGCTACCTACAATACCGCAAACACCTACCGTGGCGCGGCGAAAATAATAATGATGTAAACGAAGCCGTGGGCCAATACATTGTAGATCGGGTGGACTCCCAGCCGGCGCAGAGCAACTCGCTGAGCAATTAATTAGCTTGCATAAATGACAAACACAGCCGGTTTTTTATTAAAATCGGCTGCTGTGCTTTTCCATTCTTTGATGGTTTTACTAATAATAAGTTCGTCGGGGGCGGTGAGGTTGGCGGCGATGCACAGCCTTGTATTGGGCTGTAGTTTTTCTATTAGTTTTTCCTTTAATTGATTATTTCTATAAGGCGTTTCTATGAACAAAAAGGTTTTATTTTCATTGCGGCTTTTGTTTTCTACTTCGTTTATTTTTTTATCTAAAGCGGGTTGTTTGTTGGGCAAATAGCCTTCAAAACTAAAAGACTGCCCGTTGAAACCACTCGCCATAAGCGCGAGTAGGATAGAGTTTGGGCCTACCAAAGGTTTTACAGTAATGTTATTTTGATGGGCAATTTCTACGAGGCCTTTGCCGGGATCGGCCACGGCGGGGCAGCCACAGTCGGAGAGGAGGCCAATGCTTTTTCCTTGTTTAAAAATATCCGCAGCTTTTTCTAAATCAACTTTTGTATGTTCGTTTATCATCAAAAAAGTAGTGCCGTCGATGTCAAATTGGCTATCAACTTTTCGCAGAAATCTGCGCGCGGTGCGCAGGTCTTCTATATAAAAAGTATCAAGCTTTTTAATGATGTTGATGGTTTCTTGCGGAATGCAAGCCACGTTTTCGGGGCTGAGCGATGATGGGATTATGTACAACATTTTGTAAAAGTACTAAGTACTTTTTTATTCAATGCGCACTCGATAAATCACGCTTTTATCCTCACTCGGATTTCTTAACGTAAAGAATGTTGCCTGAATATCGGGATTGTATCCGAGGTTTTCGCCTGCTATGAAAGTCTTTTTTTCGTGGCTTGGAATGCTTACGAAAATACCTGCCTCACCCTCGGGTGCAGGTGCGCCGTCTTTATGTTGACTGAAGTACGCCTCCAGCGCGGCTTCACCGTCGTTTTGAATTATTATTGAAGTGTCGGCGGTCATGGCGCTTAGCTCTCGGGTGAGTGTTTGCTTGGCTTTTAGGCGGCCGTTGCGGCTTTGGGCGGTGCTGCTTTTGTGGTAAATAATGTAGTCGTTGTACTTTGCCTCGTTGGTGTCCACGTACAATATTTTGGCGAGGTCGGCCAGGTTTACGATAATATCGTACAGGGTATTGGCGGCGGCGCGGCGGGTTTGGGTGGCTACATCTCGATTGCCGGCGGCGGTGGCTACGTCTTTTATTGTTTGCTGAAACGCTGTAATATCGGTACGTACAGCGGCAATATAGTCGCCGTCAATGCCTTTGGTATCCAATTGCGGACGGTAGGCATCGGCACGGTCGGCAATAATTTCGGCTTGTAATAAAAAGAGTGGCGGCTCTGCCCCGGCAATTTTATCGTAGCCAAAAGTGCGGTATTGCGCGCTTTTGTCGCCTAGCACATTGGCAGCGGTGCCGGCAATATTGCGCAGTTTTACGCCCAATGCTTCTTGTGCGGCATTGCGTATTTGCACGGCCTCGCTCTCGAGGGCTTTAAAAACGCCATCGTCATTTATGGCTTGGAAAGCCGCCATTTTGGTGGCATATTCTGCCAAATTATCGGCGGTGATGCCTTTTACGGCGAGCTCGTCTTGGTCTCTTTCGAGGAACGCTTGTTTCTCAAGGGCTTGCGCCATAAGTTCGGCGTAGCTAAAATCAAATTTGGTGGCAGTTTCTTGTTGGCTCATGGTTAATTTTTAATGTTGAATTTTGAATTATGAATTTTGAATTCTTAATTTTTAATGGTTTGACCGCTTTTGGTGTGGTTTTTTTTTGATTAATTATCTTTTATTATACCCTCTTTACCACCCAAAGATAGCAAAAAGTATTTGTTTGCAAAATTTTTATCCTTGTTTCTTATTTATTCGTATTTGTTCGTGCATTAAATGTGTTTGTTTGAAGTTTATTTCCGTTTGTTTGTACATTATTTATATTTGTTTGTACTTTTTTTCTATTTGTTTGTAGGTAAAAAGCGTTTGTTTCTACTTTATTTCCGTTTGTTTGTCCTTTTTTTTTAAAAAAAAGTGCAAACAAGAGGATTTTTTTACTTGAAAGTTGAAAATGGAGCGTTGACAATGATTTTTATATAAAAAACAATTAAAAATTAAGTATTAAAAATTCAAAATTCAGCATTCAAAATTCAAAATTTTGTTCTCTTTGGCACAAGATAATTGGTGCAAAGGATATTTTATGTATGGATTGGAGGATTTTTTTTGTAAAAAAATGTTTCCATTTTACGGTTTACTCGGTGGCGTTTTTATATTTGGGGAAAGGGTGAAAGGACAATACCACATCCTTTAGATATTTTCATAAAATAAACAGATAAAAAAGTAGAACATATTATGAGAACCACATTCTTACTTTTCGTATTCATAGTAGTTTCTTTTGGCAGTGCATTTTGTCAATCCCTTCCAGATATTAACGGAAATATTTTTGGGAGATGGAGGTTGATTAAACATACATATGTAATGGACGGTAAAACAATCAATGTTCCTTTGGATGGAATATATGAGGAATATGTCTTCTACAAAGAAGGTAATTTTTCATTATATTCTGTGAGTCTTAAGTGGGCCATTTCTAGCCTCAAAATTGGTGAATGGACGATTATGAACAATAACATTGATTGTTATGATATGAAATTTATGAGCAAGTCCCTTACTCTAGATATTGACCTTGAAAGCAACCCTATACTTGGATTATCTGCAACAGAATTACAACTATCAAGAGTTATTTATGCAGAGTACAAAGGCATAAGTACTTTTGAGAGGATTGAGTAACTCTAAAAATTAAAATCCCTACTTAAACCACAACCCCACTTAAACGTACTTCCTACTATTTCCTCCCCACCAAACACTAAAAAAACCAAAAAGTCAACCACCAAGCGTCCAAAGTCTAAGGTCTAGCCGTAAATTTGACCAACACTTCCAAGTATGAAATACACACCCGGCGCGCTACTAGCAAAAATTGATTCTCCCGCAGACCTCAAAAAACTTAAAAAGCATGAATTGGTGCAGCTTTCGCAAGAGCTTCGGCAATATATTATTGATATTGTGAGCGTGAATGGTGGGCATTTTGGTGCCAGCCTCGGCGTGGTAGAGCTTACGGTGGCACTGCATTACGTAATGAATACGCCCACCGATCAGCTAGTGTGGGACGTGGGGCATCAGGCCTATGGGCACAAAATACTTACCGGCCGCCGCGACAATTTTCATACAAATAGAAAATACAAAGGCCTGAGCGGTTTCCCCAAAAGGAGCGAGAGCGAGTACGATACTTTTGGCGTGGGGCATAGTAGCACCAGCATTAGCGCGGCATTGGGTATGGCTATTGCCAGCAGGCTCAATGGCGATACCCAAAAACAACACGTAGCCGTAATTGGCGACGGCGCCATGACGGCGGGTCTCCCCTTCGAAGCCCTGCAACACGCCGGCGTGGATAATAGCAATCTGCTCATTATCCTCAACGATAACAATATGAGCATCGACCCCAACGTGGGCGGCCTGCGCGAATATTTGACGGATATTACCACCTCCAAAACCTACAACAAAGTGCGCGATGAAGTGTGGAACGTACTCGGCAAACTCCCTTACGGAAAAACACAGCAAAAGCTAGCATCAAAAGTTGACTCTGCGTTAAAAGGTATTATATCAAAAAGCAGCAACCTCTTCGAAAGCCTCGGGGTGCGCTACTTTGGCCCCGTGGACGGGCACAATGTAACCGCCCTAGTCGATATGATTGGCGACCTTAATAAAATACAAGGCCCCAAGCTGCTGCATATTATTACTAAAAAAGGAAAAGGCTACGACCTAGCCGAGGGAGATCAAACACTGTGGCACGCGCCAGGCCTCTTTGATAAAAATACCGGCGAGCGCGAAAAAGTAGTTTTTGATACGCCACAGCCTCCCAAGTATCAAGATGTTTTTGGCAAAACAATTATAGAACTTGCCGAAAAAAATAAAGACATTATGGGCGTTACCCCCGCCATGCCCAGCGGCTGCTCCCTAAAATACATGATGGAAGCCATGCCAGACAGAGCAATAGATGTAGGCATTTGCGAGCAACACGCCGTTACACTTAGTGCAGGGCTAGCCACGCAGGGAAAAAAAGTTTTTTGTAATATTTATTCGTCCTTCATGCAGCGCGCGTATGACCAAGTGATACATGATGTAGCCATTCAAAAGTTGCCCGTAATTTTTTGCTTAGATAGAGCAGGCGTAGCCGGCGATGACGGCCCCACGCACCACGGCGCGTATGATATTGCCTATATGCGCTGCATTCCCAACATGATTGTCAGCGCCCCAATGAACGAAGCCGAGCTGCGAAACCTAATGTACACAGCCCAATTGCCCGAGCAATATTTGCCGTTTAGTATTCGTTACCCCAGAGGCCAAGGCGTAATGCCCCATTGGCAAACAAAGATGGAAAAAACTGAAATAGGCAAAGGCCGAAAACTAAGAGACGGAAACGATATTGCCATCCTCAGCTTCGGTCACCCCGGCAACTTCGTAACCGATGCCATTGAAGAACTAAAAGGTATTTCTGTAGCGCACTATGATATGCGCTTCGCAAAACCGCTTGACGAAGAAATTCTCCACGAGGTAGGAAAAAATCATACTCGCGTTATCACTATCGAAGACGGAACAATTGTTGGTGGTTTTGGTAGTGCGTGTTTGGAGTTTTTTGCGGCTAATGATTATAAGCCTAGTTTACAAATGCTGGGTATGCCTGATAGACTTGTAGAGCATGGTAAGCAAAGCCAGCTTTGGGCTGAGTGTGGGTATGATAGTGCGGCGGTTGTTGGGAAGGTGAGGGAGATGGTGGTTGGGACCAAAGTTATAGATATAAATATCCGCTAAAAAATAAAAATAATCTTCGTGGGTATTTTCATTTTAGGGATAAAAATTGTACTTGCTTTTTGTGCAATTATATCTTGGATTCTTGCAATGTCAATTACCCACCTAATTGAAGAGTATAAAGGAAATGAATATGTTATTCCTTCCTTTAATTTTAAACCGTATTGGCTTTACATTTTGGGATTGCTTTTATATAATAAGTACAAAGATTTTCCTCCTTTAAAAAAAGAAATTATATATCTACGTTTATCATTGTTGGTTACTTTTATTTGCCTAGCAATACTTTGGGTTTACTATTATTAAGAGAATGGCAATTCATCTCGTGCAAAATTGAGGTGTGAGCCAGAGGGTTGGCATCTCGTGTGGTTAAAATCATTTTTCCATGCCTTCGTAAAAACAATTTGTAATGACGGCGATAGAATTAAAATCGTAATTATTCGCCTCTCAAAATTTTTTCCATCTTTCGCCCTTTCGCTAATTCATCAACTAGCTTGTCCAAATAACGTAC
>JBBSPP010000151.1:0-6929 GCA_038258625.1 Chitinophagales bacterium | reverse complement strand
TGAAAGTGCGGTAAAGCGCGCGCAAACACATTTTTTTAGACATCCTGCTTACAAAAAAATTAGTACGGCATTAATACTGCAGTTGCATCACAATTTTTATTGCCACACTAAAAAAGAGAAAATGGAAAAATTTGAGCTCCTGTATCAAACCATCATCAGTCAAAAAATAAAACTGAACCAGCAGGTAATTTATAATTATTTTGATGTACCAAGTTGGTTACGAGCGCAAGCTATGGACCAGGACTATGCATACTACAAAAAAAATAGCTGGCAAGAAAGTCAATAATTGACGCCTTCATAAATAATTTCTCGTGCGCTTATCGGTCAAAAATCCGCTCCTCTTTCTTGAACTCTTGCCGCACGGCATAAATAATATCTTCTAAAATAATCTCGGGCTTCACGTCATTTCGGCGCAAGGCAAGCAGCGATGCTTTTTGAATAACATTAATAATGTTGCCACCCGTAAGTTCATAATCTTCGGCAATTTTTTGCACGTCAACGGTTGCTGAAAAAGGAATGTCCCCAGGTTTCATTTTTACCCAAAGGTTCAATCTTTCTTTGGCGGTCGGTTTCGCAAAATGTACAATGGTTTGAAACCTACGCATAAAAGCTTTGTCAATATTGCTTTTGAGATTGGTGGTTAAAATTACCAAGCCGTCATAATCTTCTATCCGTTGCAACAAAAAAGAAGTTCCCTGATTCGCGTAACGGTCGTGTGCATCATTCACACTTGTTCGTTTTCCAAACAGGCTATCCGCCTCGTCAAACATCAAAATCCAATTTTTCCCTTCGGCAATGTCTAACAACTTGCTCAGGTTTTTTTCCGTCTCGCCAATGTATTTTGAAACTACTGATGATAAGTCAACCCTATAAACTGCACGGTCAAATTCTTTGCCCAACAAAGATGCTGTGAGCGTTTTGCCCGTACCCGGCGGGCCGTAAAATAATACTCTATAGCCGTTCTTAATTTTTCCCTTTAGTGTGCTATCGTTTTTCAATTTGTCCGCATAGCGTACCCAGTTTTTTATTTCGCTGATGCCTTCTTCACAGTTTTGGTCCAGCACCAGGTCTTTCCAAGTTTGCTTTGTTGTGATTTTTTGTGCTGGAAACTGCGATGAAAATTTTGGCGTGTACTCTTTTGCAAATAGTAATTTATGCACCACCTCGTCACTCAAAAGTATTTTGTTGCTGATAAACGGGTTGCTTTGCGCGGTAGCTTCGAGGAACAAAATATTTTGGGTATAGAAAAAATGGTCTTCCTCAAAAATGTCAAAAATGCGTTGCCGTTCGGTGGTCGTTTTCGGTTTTAAAAAAAAGATAGCCGTCTCTACCGTAGGAATAATACCCCGAAAATGCTCAACACGCACACCACCAAGTTCGGGAAAATCGCCTCCCTGCGGCAAACTTTCTTGTATCGTTTGAGTAATAAAATGTGGTTGGGTATGCGGCAGCAACGCTAGCAAAAAAATGAAAAATTCTTCGTCGGTGCATCGCAAATTATCATTTAGCAAATCATCCAGTATGGAACGGTCGTCAAATTTAAAATCCGCACAATTGGTTTTTTTATCAAAATGATTTGCCACGTGGCTACTTATTATTTTTTGTAATCGATTTGACATT
Source organism: Chitinophagales bacterium (assembly GCA_038258625.1). Lineage (GTDB taxonomy): Bacteria > Bacteroidota > Bacteroidia > Chitinophagales > Chitinophagaceae > JAGNRR01. Next base: position 5,309 of record JBBSPP010000151.1, on the reverse strand, counting down.
TGCTAATTAATTTTAAACCATTTTTTCAACTCGGTATCGGCCTCCAATTTTCTATCACTAATGTTTAGAGCGGTATCATAATTTACCGATTCGGTATATTGAGGATCTTTTTCTTTGTTCAAAAATGTTAGCAATTTGTCCAGTTTTACATTTGCAAAACTCACCGTTTGATTTTTTTCATTTTTAACGCCTTCCTTTTTTACAGCGGTAAGTATAGCATTGTCGCTTACCATTTTTTGCACTGCCCGCACACTTAGGTTAAAAGGTTTAGGTTGTTCCAAAGCACGTTCCGCAATTTGCTTTTCAATGGAAAACATTTTTTTAGTATTAAAGTTCTTAGAGGTTGGAATTATATTTTGTGCTCCCGCAAAACCACTTCCCCTGAACCAATCAGCTATTAAATGCGCCGAATGAATTTCAACATCCTTCTTTTCGGTGGCTTCATTTTGTGCTGTGGCAATTATTTTTTTAAAGTCCTCGGTCATTATTTTTCCCGAAGAATCTGTTCTGCCACGGGTACCAGCCTCTTTCAAAACTAGCTGATTGCTTGATGAAGTAACAGCATATTCTTTGGGCGCAGCTTCGGTGCCAAACTCTATCAGCGTAGTATATTCTTTGCCCTGGCCCTGCTCGCCTTCATATTCATATTTTAACTCTAGCCCTTTGTCAACAAACTTTTGACTAATAATAATTGGTTTATACTCTCCATGTTCGCTATTTGTATCCGTACCAATAATTAGTGTACCCTGTTTATTTATACTCAGCTTGGGCAGTTCATTTGTTTTGCCCGATGCACGGCTTATTACCCCATTCACGTCCACGCTATAGTCTTGCTGACTATCTACGATTGCCTTAAATGCGGTTGTAATTTTTATTACACCATTTTCAACCGTCGCCGCCTTTTTTTTGTCATCTAAAAAATCCATGATCGGATTTTTTGTAACGCCCAACAAAGTCAAAATTTCGATGATATCTTTTTTTAAGGCATTCTCTTTGTCTTCTAATTCATTGTCCGCTTTTTCTGCTTTTACACCTATTTTTAAATCCTTATTCGCATCATTAAATAGATCGCTCACTGTTGTAGCCTGCGCTTCCGATGAGGTGGTGGCAGTTTTTATTTTATTTATAAGTTTTACCAGTTCTACTTTTTTGGCGTGGTTTTTTGCTTGGCTTTCCCAATCTTTTATTTTTAGTTGCATCACTTCAGGTACACTTTCCATTATCAATTCTTGCTTTTTTCCTTTTTTCTTGAAGTATATTTTATGACTTTCTCCGCCACCATTAAAATTTACTTTCTCGCCCACTTCGGTATCTTCTAGCTTTTTAGTTTGATCATCTTTTTTTCCATTCTTCTTTTTCTTACCAAGCCCCATCTTTGCCAATAATTTCCTACCCGCTTGCGATGCTTTTTTCAACAGCTTATCTATAGCTTTATCTACTCGCTTACGGATCATTGTAAAAATTTTCATAACCTTTTTTGACAAGCCGCCCAAGCCAATCAACTTGGCAAAAAGATTAATAATCAACGGCAATAATTTTGATAGGCCAAATTCTATGGCCTTGGCTACCCCAGCTATACTGCCCGCCGCCAATGCCAGTATGCCTTCGATAATTGCGGGGATGAGCATAATTGCACTCTCTACAAAAAATACCACCACGTCTTTGATTGCCATGATGGCTTTTATAAATCCGGCTCCGGGTATTAATAAACTTACCAACCATTTTATACCCGCCTCTATTACTTGCGTAATGAGCATACTTTTTATTGACTCAATAACGGTTTCTTTTAAATCATTAAAACTTTCTTTGAGGTACTCCCATATACCGTCCACTCCTTTTGTAACAAAAAGTTGAAACATTTCGAATCCTGTTTCTAACACTTTTACCACAGGCTCGCCCATCAGTTTTACAGCTTTGGTTCTTAGGTAATCCCAACTAAGACCTAGCACTTGCATCACCAAACTAAAAATACCCTTCAGGCTAAATATATCTTCGGGCAGCGTGATACCCATTGGCCCCAACGCACCCGTGAGCCATTCTATTAATCCGCCTAATAAATGTTTTTGAATATTGGCTTTAAATAATTCGATACCCTGACCAATACCATTAAAAAGACGCCCCATAAACCCAATGGGGTCGTCCATTATAACATCCACCGCAGACTGTATTGCCGAAAGTAAATCGGAAATTAACTGACGAAGTTTTTGGATGGTTTCTATGATGCCATTGATGGTATCCATCACCGCATCTATCAATCCTTTGTTGGCGGCTTTCATTTCTTCAATGCTAGCATCTACTTCTTCCAAGGCGGCTACGTACTCCTGCGCTAGCGTGTCAACCAATTCTTCTTGCTTGCTATTTACATCATCTTGCAAACTGTCAAATTTTTCCTGAATTTCTTCCGCTGCCTCCGTACCAAATTTTTTCAAATTCGTTGGCAACTCCTCTACATAAATTTTTACATCTTGCTTTCCTTTTTGAATTCGCTCGGTAGCTCTATTTAATTCGGTAGCTACGTGCGTGGCAATTTTTGTAATCTCCTCGTCCATCACCGATACAAATAATACTCTTCCATCTACAAAAAATTGATTCACCTCATTGGGCAAACCAGCAAATAAATCTTTGAGCCACCGCCCCCCACCCAAAATACCGCTGTACCTATCAGACTTATATTTTCGCATTTTTTCGGCTACATAATTTTCAAATGCTTTTTTTGCTCTTGCCGCACCCGCCGTAAATTTATTTGTAACCTCAGCTTCTAGATCGTCCAATATTTTTGTGACATCTGTTTTTGCCAATTCATAAATGCCATTAATTTCACCCGCTATTCGTTCGCGCTCAGTGGTATCTTTTGTAGCTGTTGTGTTTTGGTTTTGTGCTACTTCATTTACAGCCGCACCCCGTTGAGTGTTCATCGCTTGCAGTTCCGCAGCACTTTTCTTATCTGATTGCCCACCCGATTTAGTAAGTATGCCGCTTTCAGAATTTCGAAGGCTCACGGCAGACTCGGCCGTTGTTGTCTTGGCCGTCGTTTTTTGTGATAAGCCTTCTTGAAAAGTTGGCTCTTCTGATCGTGCCCATTGATCATCAGTAATATTGTTTGCGCTCATGGAGTCATCCATTCTAGCAGCTTCATCTTGCAAGGGCTTACTAATTTCAGACTCGGGCCTGTTATTAGGAACGGCGACTTTTGCGCCCACGGCTTTTGGTTGCAGTCCCGGATTGGGTGGTTGTAAATCCACTATTTCACGCTCGGGTACGGCGGCCGTATCGGGTGGCTGTGCGGTAGATTGTTCAATAGGCCCAGCAGCGTTGGCACTTTCTTGGTTTACATCTCCAACGGCAGCTTGGTTTACTTCGGCTATATTATTGTGCTCATCAAATTCATCGGCTTCTTCATTATTTTCGGGCAATTGCATTTCGGCAATGCGCGCCATGAGCATTGCCTTAAAAGTTTCTGCCGAAAACTCTTGAGGTTCTTGTTGCGACATTTCTTCTACCTGATTGGCCTGCGCAATACTAGCTTGTTCGTTGGTTGCAGTTGGTGCAGCCGCTTGTGCATTTGCCGATAAATTTTCGGCAGGTTCATGCTCCGTTTGATTTGAAGATTGGGTATCAACATTCGACACTACACCTGTGAAAGCTGGGTTTTGACTTGGATTGCGAATAACAGGCGGCCCATCTGGAATCTCTTCTACCGCTTCGCTCTCTATTTGGTTATCCGCAGCAATCTCGTTTGATTCTTCATCTAAATTTTCTGTATCAGGCTCTGCAGGCGTCGTATTACTTTCGGCTAAAACAATTTCATTTTCTTGTACAGAGGTTTGTGTAGGATTTAATAAATTATCATTTGCAGGCTGCGCTCTTTGCGGTTCAGTTAATAATTCATCTTGTGGTTCGGCTTGTTGTGGCTCGTGAGCAACAATTTCTTCATCGCGTTGTTCTGAAATATATTCCAGTTCGTGATATACAGTTTCTTGTGCAGCATTTTGTTCATTCAAATTTTCATTGGAGAGCTGCGATGCTTCCCCGTCAGATAATGGTAATTGCTGCGGAATACTTGCCGGGGCGGCTCCAGTTTGCCGCAACGAGGCATTAGAATGTATTTTAGAACTTTTACTTTTTATAAATTGTTTGGAGGTTGCAGTAAGCCGTTCCTTTTTTTTAGGAGCAATAAATAATGTGCTTTTTTTTTCACCCTGAATTACAGACGGGATCAAAGAACTTTTTCCTTTTCTTGAAGGGCGTGATATGGCCGCGGATAATTGAATTTTTAATTTATCAAAAAAAACGAATCGTCTCCCGCACCGCAGGAAATTCTTATCGTTTCATAAAAATATTTTCCATTTTTCTCCTGATAGCTATCGGGATTTTGTTTTTCATTAAAGGGTTTTCTCTTTTTCCTTTTCTTCTTCCACGTTCATATTGCAGATGTACAATGTGTTTGATTCTTTCATACTAAGTTGAGTTTTCTTAATCACGAGACCTTTTACTTCCTTCACCGCCACTTTACTATCGTATTCTTTTTTGTCCAGCTGTTTTACGGAGGTTTGATTTATTTCGTAAGACATTGGTTTTTCATTATAAAAATAGCCGAACAGATGCACCTCATTCTTCTTGGGTTTTGGGCCCGATGCTAAATATTTATTCAATCCAAAATCCTCAGTTTTCACTTCCTGTTTTGGCGGAATAAATGTTGGTGAAACTTTCTTCTTTTCGCCGCCTGCTTTTGTTGCTGCTTTAAACATTGTTTTTTTATTTAATTTATTTTTACATGGATTGTAGTTTGCGACCATGGCAGTTTTATAACGCTTATGCCCCACGGCAACCGATCTAACAAAATATCTTGCGCTTGCTTTTTGATTTCCAGATGCCAAGTATCGGCTTTGAATGTTGCTACTGCATCTCGTTGTAAAAAAAGTTGGCGCAACCCATCAGGCGAAATATTCCCGAGCGCTTTCCAATGAGAAATAAGCGCCAAGAGCAATTCTTCACAATCCGTTTTATCTGCCGTGCTGAGGGTTTCATTTATAGTAATGACATCCGTTGGTAGCAATCCTAACAATAATTTTTCGGTTGTGAGTTCATAATTTTTTGGCGTATCATTTTTATTGGCCATGTAGTGCAGCAATGCCGCAGCCTTATCCTTATTTATTAATTTTTGCTGAACCCATATATTTTTTGTTGTGAAAAACTGCGTAAGAAATGGATGTAATAAAATCAAGCCCGCATGATCTATTGGTAAAAAAGTTGCCGATAAATTTTCATCCGCCTTAGGTTCCTGTTTATATCGTTGCGCTGTATCAGTC
>JBBSPP010000150.1:0-6935 GCA_038258625.1 Chitinophagales bacterium | reverse complement strand
TGAGTTGTATTGTTTGGACGGGTCCAAGTGTAGGTAAAGCCGCCTACTGTTGGCGAAGTATTAACGCCCATTGCCGAAACTGCACCAGAACCGCCTGTACAAGTTGCACCTCCTACTACGTTCGTAATCGTTGGGTTTGGTCTTACCAAAAGCGTAATTACCGTATCCGTGGCTTTACAACCTGGTAGGCTCGTAGCCGATATCGTATAGTTTTGATTTGTAATGGGTTTTACAAATCCTCCACTCACAAAGCCAGGAATGCTGTACCCTATGCTACCTGGTATGTTCAACGTAGCAAATATTTGACTAGAATCGCCTAAACAAATTGGCGCTTTGCTGAAGGAGGCTGTGATTTTGGGGATTGGATTGATTGTGATTGTCTGCGAACTCATACAACCATTTTGTGAAGTATAAGTAATAACGGTTGTACCAGCAGCCTTACCAGTTACTAAACCAGTCGGGCTCACTTTAGCTTTTGTTGTATCACTGCTCACCCAAGGATTACCAGCATTTGCAGGTGTTGGGAAACCAGTTAATTGAAGAGTTTGTAATGTTCCGTTTGCTTCACAAACTGCAAAACCACTAGTTGAAGTAATTGTTGTACTACATGGAGCACAAACTTGACCAGTACTTAATTGGAAACCTCTATTCGTGCTTCCGTCTGTACCATTAGTTAAGAATGGTGTGAATTTAACTGCACCTGGGTTCATTGTATCTACAAAAGCAAAGTTTGTAGTACCATACCAGTTACAGTTGGCAGTTATGCTATCTGCTGTAGGATTAGGGCTTGAAGAAAAAGGACCTACATTGTAAATTGCGTAACCCAACATTGTAAATGAATTTTTGGTTACTGTAATAGTAGAACCATTTGGGTTTTTCTCTAACAATACACCGACTGCATCACTAGGTGTTTTTGTAGAGCTAAGATTGCTTATTATATTATTCGTTATTAATGCATTTGGTGTAGGTCCTTCCAAGCCAATCGCGTGTGACCACAAGCCTGACAAGTTTGTAATTTCGTTAGAATCTATAATAATTCCTTGCGTGCTACCAGCACCGTTAGAACCTAAGTTAATTAATATTCCATAAGCACCTTTTCCTCCTGTGTTACCTGAACCAAATGGCATATTAGGAGCTGTAATATTATTAATAATATTGCGTGAAATATTGCTATTCGTAACATTATTACCGCTATTTGAAAAACCAATAGTAATTGCACCAGCACTACCTGCACCATTATTACCAGGAGTCATAGAGCTAGGAGCACCTCCTACAATATTGCTAAAGCAGTTATCTGTAATTTCTATATTATCACAAGCGGCACTGCTAGGAACAACACCAATTCCATAAGAATTACTGGTTGCTGTTATATCTGAACCAATATTTCTAATTACATTGAACCTTACAGTCAAATCGTTTTGACCATTCGTAAATATACCATAATTACCTACTGGGTTATTTATTTCAAATCCTTCAATAGTTACATTATCGGCCGGTACATTGAAAGAAATACCCGTACCAGTTGGCGCAACAATAGATTCGGCATTGCGCGAACCTGTACAGCTAATGTTGGCATTGTTACCGCGTATTGTTAATTCTTTTGAAACGTCAACATTTTCTGCATAAGTACCAGCATCAACAACAATGGTATCTCCATTAGTAGTATTGGCAGCTGTAATTGCGCCATTAATAGTTGTGTAGTTTACATTTTTAGTTATGTTGTGTACAGGGAAACCGCCTGAACAATTTCCAATTGTAGTAACAGGTTGGAAACCTGCAGTTGCAGTCATATCATCAGTACCATAAATTAAGAAAGGTATATAAGTTACGGGGCCATTTACTTTCGTAGCAACTGTTGCTGCACTCGCTGAACCATACCAGTTACAAGTAGCCATAATAGTTGGCGCAGAAAGGTTGTTAATTGCAAAACCACTATTACCGCTTAAATCATTATTAGTAATATCACTAATCGCTCCAGCAGTAGATTCAATACGAATACCTTCTGTTGTATTGTTCGTAATAAAATTCTGCATTGTAGAATCCAAAATTGCGTTATTCAATACCTGAACACCAGTTCCGTTGGCAGTAATCGTATTTCTAAATAAAGAACTAATTCTACCACTATCCAAAACCACACCCACAGTATTACCTGTAATTGATGTATTATTATCGTGAATATTAGCCGAAGCACTCGGGCCCAAAACCCAGATACCTTTTGGACTACCAGTAACAATAGTATTTCCTTTAATTTCAGCTTTAACTGTTGCATTAATCGTGTTTGCAGGATTATCATGAATCTTAATACCTGCAACAGAAGCGTTTGTAATAGCTACATTATCAATAGTTGCCGAAGTAGGGTCATTAGCGTTGCTGCTATATCCTTCAAAATTATTTACATTAATACCTAATTGAAGGCCAGTAATTGTACCACCAGTAATTGAAGGTGCAACTAAATCATTCCAAACATTAATACCAGTTGTAGTTGCTACCGTTGTGCCAGAGCCATCTATGATATTTCGTGAAGCTACGTGTACAGAGCCACTCAAAGAAGAAAGTGTAATACCATCAAATTTGGTTTCATTACTATTTGTAAGACCAGTTATTGTATTACTATCCAACGTTATAGGTGAAGATGAACCGTAGTAAAGATTGTGGAAAATCCCTAATCTTCTAGATTGTATTGAATTACCTGAAACTAATTGTGAAGCTGCAGTACCAATATTGGCGGTAGAATAATTACCCGTTTGGATACCAATTCGTACATTAGTCATACAGTTATTAGATACCGCTGCATATTGATTGTTGTATAGCAGCACGCCGCCACCCCACAAGGCAATACCAGAAGCGGCATCATATGTACCCATGTTTTGTATTTTGTTATTTGCTATTTTGTGACCGCTAGTAGCAGGAGCAGAAAAACTTGCGCCATACAACGTCATTCCAAAATAGGAAAGGTTTTGAAAAACATTATTTGTAATTGTAAGATTATTTACGTTGTCTTCATAAACCGTGATTCCTTCGGCTGCATCAATATCAGCACCATTTGTGCCCATAAATCCGCTGGTAAGAAGTGGATTATTTCCATCAATAGTAAATCCACTAATTGTAACGTTGTTTGTTGCCGCAGTAATATGAAATATTTCACCCGAAGCAATAGCTGATGTTGCAGGTACTACAATAGCCTCAGCAACACGTGTACCAGAACATGGATCTACATTATCATTTGGCCCAAGTATTGTCAATTCTTTATTTACTACAACATCTTCGGCATACGTACCAGCAATTACTCGTAGAGTATCACCATTAACTGTAGTAATTGCATCAATAGCCGCTTGTATAGAAGGATGATTTGTCGCTTGTGTTATATTAGTAACTGGCAAGTAATAAAGCAACCAACCCGTACACGCAGCATCTGGTTTATGGAATAAACTTGTTTCTAGGCTAGCTCGCTGAGCCACGTTCATCGCAGATGGTAATTGAGCACCACTACCGATATCAAATGTATTATTTTCGATATTTATATCTTTCGTCCAACATGCCATTGTGGTAGGACTAGTTGCACCATACACAGGGAATGTTGAACCATTCGTTGGACCTGTTTGATTGTCAAAACCTATAAATGTCGCAATTCCTGTATTAAACGTATTTTCATTACTTGCGGTACCAAACGTAAATGTTCCAAAAGACGCGTTATCATTATCATGATTTTGAAATAAAACACCAGTACCACCTGCTGTGCCAGAACCATTAAAGGTATTATTGGTTAATACAGCATCCACAGGAACTTGCACAATGGCTGCAGCGTTTGAGCTGTTTGATCTTGTATTAACAACTACATGATGATAAGTAGTTGAGTTGGCCAATGGGGTAAACGTATTATTATTTAAAGTAACAGTATTGTAATTTTCTAAACTAACTGCAAATTCAGTATTTACAAATGTATTACCTGTAACTATAGTTGGTATTGGTGCAGTACCATTGTTGTTATTTTTTAAACGCAATATATTTGTATAAGTATTACTAGCAGTTCCATCAAACGTATTGCCAGAAACTGTTAATGTTCCAGCAGCTGCATTCATATCGGCAAGTTCTACACCGCCACCGTTAAAATTATTGTTTGTAATACTTATAGGACCATTGCTACCAAAGCGCACCACAATATCTTGATTTATAGTTTGCAGTGTATTGTTTGAGAAAGTACCTCCAACCTCGTCGGCACTAATACCAGATCTAAAAAGACTGGGCGCTACACCGTTTACAGTATTGCCTGTAAAAATCACATTATCTACCCCACCAGTTGCTATACGATAGTTTGTACCACCGTTATAGTTTACACTTACCGCATTCCTGTCACCATATGAACCAGCCGATGGGGTACCATAAGCATCAATCACATTATCCTTAATGGAGATATTATCAATACCCGTTCCACTAGCAATAATCGCGCTTTTCAAAGTAGCAAGATTTACATTAAAATTTATATTTTCTACGTAAACTGCATCTGCAGAAACATCAAATAAGGTTGGTTTGCCAGAAGCCGTACCAGTAAAATTAACAATAGGCTTAGTAGCTCCAATACCTCTAACTGTTAGCGCTTTGTTTATAGCTACTTGCTCATCATACGTACCAGACAATACATTTACAGTATCAGCTATACCGGCTTGACTCACACCATAAGCAACTGTCAAAAATGGCGAAGCCAGCGTTCCGCAATTTAAATTACTACCCGTGGTGCTTACATAATAATTGCCGTCCGTAGGTGAAGCATTTATGGTGACCATTGTGGTATCCTTTTTAGGACAAATACTACCACCCGCTCCTGCACTAGAATAAACAACCCCATAAGCGGTAGCAGATGGCGTAGAAGCAGATAAATCAATTACACCAGTAGTTGCATTAACCGACAAACCAGCAGGGAAGCTTGAAAAAGTACCACCCGTCAATCCACTAATTGTTGGCGTAGGGTCTGTAGCATTTGTACAATATGCAGAAGCCCCATAAGCTATCGAAGCATTATCAAGCGGATTTACTGTAATTATACCAGTAATATTGTTTGCAGGAGCAGTGCAACCAGCACCTATTGGCATAAGCACATAGTTGAAAGGAGAGCCACCCGTTATATTAGGAATACCCGAAATAGTAATTGTGTTGCTTGCATAAACAACACTTAAATTAGTAGGTACATTAGACGAGTTAACACCAGTAATACCATTTGTAGAATAAGTTATTGATGTAATATTATCGTTTATACAAACCGTCTGATTATCCGTACCTGTTGCCGAGGAGAGTGTGGCAGAGCATGGTACTATAACAGTTATAGTCGTTGTTTGCTCACAATTATTAATATCTTTATAGGTAATAATACTCGTACCCACATTTACCCCAGTTACTACTCCCGCCGAAGTAACTGTTGTGTTGGCATTATTACTAGCCCATGGCGTGCTGCCATGAGGTGTTCCGCTACCCGTAAGCGTAATTGTTGAACCCACTGCAACAGTGGTGGGGCCACTGATCGGTGGAAGGGGAATTGCTGAGATTATTACCGACTCAGTGGTTTGACATCCATTATTAATGTCTTTAACAAGCAAGTTATAAGTGCCTGCTGCCAAGCCTGAAATGTTTTGCGTGCTAGCAGTAAAACTAGAAGGTCCAGTCCAAGAATATGTTAAATTAGTTGGAGTTGAAGCATTTTGAACACTTATCGTTGCTGAACCATTGCTTGTTCCGCATAAGGTATTAGTAGAAGCATCTACCGTTATATCAAGTGGACAATTAACACTAACCGTAACTGAGCGGAATCCTTGAACCGATAAATTATCTTGCGCTACATAGTTTAGTACATACGTTCCTACTTGTGCAGGAGTTGGTGTCCAAGAAAATGTAGATGTTACCGTTCCATTTATAGCACCTGTAACTGGTAGGGCTGGAGACATGGTAGCACCAGCTGGTAAAGAAATACCATTAAATGTTGTTGATTGTCCAACATCTGGATCATTGGCCGCCATGGTAAAGGTTACAGTATTGCCCGGAGGTGTAACATTAAAAACGGTGGCATTGGCAGGACTAGGCGCCACAAAAACGGGCGCTGCCGAAGGGGCCACCATTCTTATAAGAAAAGAAACAGGCGTTTTCGTTTGTCCATCTTCTATCATTGCCTGCACGCTAAACAGTTGACCCGCAGTTCTTCCCACAGTATTCATTGTAGCTACTCCTGTAGTAGCCAATGAAAATCCAGCAGGTTGCGTTGTGGGCAACCCAGACTCTGCTGTTGTAGCCACACGAAAAGTAAGAGGATTCATATCAGGATCTGAAGCAGGAATTGTAAAAGTTGCAGCAGGTTGTCCAATAGGTAAATTAATAGTAGATGGTAAGCTACTTACTGGTGGATTGTTAAAAGGCGTTCCAACATTTACAATAGTTTGCACCTGATAATTTTGATCATTATTACCATCTGATAATGTACTAATGGTACAGCAACTATTTAACCCTGACACATTGTAATTCCCCGCCGTAGCATAGGCATGTGTATTTGTCCATGTAAAAAAAACTAGATCGTTAGGAATATCTATAGCCACTACGGTTGCATTAACGGTAACAGATTGAGCATCGCCAAAAGTAAAATTTCCAATATTAAATACATCATTAACAACTGGCGAACCATAGGAACTTCTGCGGAATTGCGCATTCATGGTAAAGCTGATATTATTCCCCCCTGCCTGTTGCCAAGAGAGGTCAGCGCCTCTAAAGTGGCTGGCCGAAGCATCGTTTACAGCAAAAAATGACGTACAAACAAGAAAGAGCATAATAAATTTCGAAAGAAATGTATTTGTACGCTTTGTACTTGCGGCTCCTTCCATGCAGGATGTTTTTTTTGATTGAAAAAAACTACAAAAATTGTCTTGATTTTTCATAATAGTTGAATTAAAAGTTCTAGA
>JBBSPP010000149.1:0-6935 GCA_038258625.1 Chitinophagales bacterium | reverse complement strand
TAGCCTATTACGAAGCACAAGGTTTGATACAACACGCAGATTTGGAGCAAGAGTATTTGGATTATTTAAATGAAAAATTTGACCTGGAAAAGCTGCGCAATTCGCACCTAAAACTAGCCTACGATGCCATGTACGGCGCGGGGCAAACCATCATGAAACGCATTTTCCCTAATGCCGTTCATTTGCACAGTCATTATAATCCATCGTTCAAAGGCACCTCGCCAGAGCCGTTGCATAAAAATTTATTAAAACTCAGCGAAACCATTAAAAATAGCGAGGAGCTAAAATATGGCTTTGCAAATGATGGCGATGCAGACAGAATTGCCCTTTACGACGAAGACGGAAATTATATAGACAGCCACCATATTATACTAATGCTTATTCATTATTTGCATAAATATAAAAACATGACGGGCAAAGTAGCCATTGCCGCCAGCACATCGCTGCGCGTAAATAAAATGTGCGAAGCCTACGGATTGGAGTGCGAGGTAACGCCCGTAGGCTTTAAATACATCAGCGAAATTATGAGCAACGAAAACGTACTCGTAGGCGGCGAAGAAAGCGGCGGCATAGCCGTAGCCGGCCACATTCCCGAGCGCGACGGAATTTATGACGGCATTTTACTATATGAATTTATGAACGAAACGGGTAAAACTGTAAAAGGCCTCTGCGAAGAAATTTATGAAGTAGTAGGCGCTTTCACCTACGACCGTGCCGACCTCCACGTAACCAACGAGCTAAAACTAGCCGCCATGGAAAAATGCAAAAACGGCATCAAAGCTTTTGGTAAATACGATGTGCAACACACCAACACTATTGACGGTTACAAATTCACGCTGCCCAATGATTGTTGGACAATGGTACGCGCATCTGGCACGGAGCCCGTGCTGCGAATTTATGCGGAGGGCAATACCCGCGAGGAGTGTGATGACATTTTGAAAACAGTGCGCGCCGCGCTGAATGTTTAACCTATCTAATTATGAATGTTGAATTATGAATGTTGAATGTTTCACTAACGCTAGCTCAAATTATTATATCAAACTCATAACTTTGTGTAGGAAGTAAAATAATTACTTTTACGGCAAGTAAGAATCAACATATTTTTTTAGTGTTCAATTCAAAATTCATAATTCATAACTCAAAATTGGTGCTGCTTTGCGCGCTCTGCTTTTTTGCGGTAAATACTTCTTTTGCTCAAACCACCACCGAAGACCCCGACCCGCTCGAATTAATAGACCCACCAAAACCTTGGAATGAAAAAACGTTTTTGGAAAAAGCGGTGAGCATTCCGCCTAAACCAATCGAAAATAGAGTGATTGCCGTTACTTCCATTTATACCGCCGCCTGGACGGGTACAATCATTGGCTTAAATGAAGTGTGGTACAAAGATTATCCGAAGAGCAAATTCCACGCATTTGATGATAGCGGTGAGTGGCTGCAGGTAGATAAAGTGGGCCATGCATTCAGCGCGTATAAACTGAGTCAATATTTTTCGTTGGCGTTACGTTGGAGCGGGATTGATAAAGACAAAAGTATTTACATAGGTGCGGCAAGTGGTGTGCTGTCTCAATCCGTCATTGAAATACTGGATGGCTACAGCGCCGAGTGGGGTTTTAGCTGGGCCGATATGGGTGCCAATGTGGCGGGCAGCGGAATGTTTGCCGGGCAGCACGCACTTTGGGGTGAGCAGCGGGTAAAATTTCGTTTTTCGCGAGGGGTGGCCACTTATCCTGAAGGCATACTTCAGCGTAGGGCAGATAATTTATATGGCACCACTTTTGCCGAAAAATATTTGAAAGATTACAACGCGCAAACGTATTGGTTAAGCGCCAATCTGAAATCGTTTTTGCCCAAAAGCAACTTGCCGCCTTGGCTAAATGCTGCAGTTGGTTACGGTGCCACGGGAATGTATGGCGGTTATAAAAATGTGTGGACAGATGCCGCAAAAAACCAATATTACGACCGCACAGATATTCCGCGGCTGCGGCAATTTTACCTAAGTCCTGATATAGATTTTAGCCGTATCAATACTGGATACAAATGGTTGGATAGTTTTTTTGATGTAGTGAACCTTCGGTTACCACTCCCCTCTTTAGAACTTCGGAGTGATGGCAAACTAAAATTTCATGCGCTTACGTTGACGGATTAAGCAATAAAAAATCTGGATAATATTTGTGCACTGAAAGTGAAAAACCTACTCAATCCAAGCCCCCTTAATCCGCCCTTTTTCAATATCTACACGAATGTGTTCCTCCACAGTTGTAGAAAGCTGCATGCCAATATAATCAGCACATACAGGGTACGATTTATGTTTACGATCTACCAAAACGCAAATCTGAATCCGTTTGGCAATTACGTTCAAAAAAGGATTGAGCGCATATAACAATGTACGGCCGCTGTTTGCCACGTCATCTACAATCACAATTGCCTTGCCGTCTAGTTTGGAAGTATCGCTGAGGCTACTTTCTATGGGGTTGCGCTTATCAATTTCTATAGAAATTAAACGAATTTTTGATTTGCTCAGTTTAGCAATTTTTTGTTCCAACACTTTGGCAATTGCATAGCCTCTTTTCTGCATTCCGGCTAAAACAATTTCTTTTTGGTCAAGGTTATTTTCGTAAATCTCGTAGGCCAAGCGCTCTAGTTTGAGGCTAATTTCTTCTTCGGTGAGGATTTGTTTTTTATTGCTCATTGCTTTGGCAAAGGTAAGAGAGGGATTAGGCATTTGGCAATAGGCAATAGTTTTTTTTGACATAGCTACAACAACATAAGTATGAAACAATAGACTTCTTCTTTCAAAAGAAATATCAAATCCGAATACGCTATGCCCATAAAACTAAATCAAAAAATCTGCAATTCTATTGCCTATTGCCTACTGCCTAATCACCAAATTATCCTAAATTTGTACCCAATGCAAATACTACAACAAGTGCTTTTTGTGTTGCTCGCGGGCTTTTCTATTTGGTTTTTTATAAGGAATATGAAACGGCTGCGACGCAATATTTTTTTGGGTAGAAAAGAAGAAATAAATGACAACAAGCCGCAGCGTTGGCGCAATGTTTTATTACTGGCCATGGGTCAAAAGAAAATGTTTAAAAAACCAATTGTAGCTGTAATGCACTTTATAATTTATGCAGGTTTTATTATTATCAATATAGAAATTTTAGAAATTATACTGGACGGACTAACCGGGCAACATCGCATGTTCGCACCCCTACTCGGTGGCTTATATACATTTTTAATTAACTGTTTTGAATTACTTGCAGCAGGCGTGCTGTTGGTTTGCGTTATATTTTTAATAAGAAGAAATATTATAAAAATACCTCGACTAGTAACAGGCGAATTGGCACTAGGATGGCCAAAAATGGATGGTAACCTAATCCTAATTCTTGAAATTATACTCATGAGTTTATTTTTAAGTATGAATGCGGCCGATTTGGTTTTGCAGGATGTAGGTGCTTCGCATTATTATGACACAGCCAATTTCTGGGTTTCAGGAATGCTAAAACCAATTTTTGCAGGCTTGTCTCCCACTGCATTAATTGCCGCAGAACGGTCATTTTGGTGGCTGCATATTATAGGTATTTTCTTTTTTATGAATTACCTCTATTTTTCAAAACACTTACATGTAATCTTAGCGTTCCCCAATGCATTTTACAGTAAACTAACTAGTATGGGCAAAATGAAAAACATGCCTGCCATTCAAGACGAAATCAAATTTATGATGCAACCAGAGTTGGCCCCTACTGGAGAAGCGGCGGGGGAACCACATCGATTTGGTGCAAAAGATGCAACAGATTTAAGCTGGACAAACCTACTTGATGCCTACGCGTGTACTGAGTGCGGACGATGCACGGCTGCCTGCCCGGCAAATCAAACTGGCAAAAAATTATCGCCCCGAAAAATAATGATGGATACGCGCGATCGGATTCAAGAAATAGGAAAAAATATAGATTTAAATGGAGCGTTTGTTGATGATGGAAAAACACTTTTAAACGATTATATAACTGTGGAAGAATTGCGTGCCTGCACAAGCTGCAACGCGTGTGTGGAAGAATGTCCGGTAAGTATCGATCCGTTGGCCATTATATCAGATCTGCGCCGCTATTTAATAATGGAAGAAAGCAACGCACCTACCGAGTGGAATTTAATGTTTAGCAACATAGAAAATAATATGGCGCCATGGAAGTTTAGCCCGGATGATCGAGATGCGTGGGCGGAGGATTAGTCTGTTCTACGATGAATGAAAAATGAAAAACTAAAAGTGAAAAATGCTCGGCGCGCTTTGCGTCTTTGCGGTAAAAATAAAATATGACAGTAAAAAGAATAGACCCAAGCCGCGCCCCCGAAATCCTTTTCTGGGTAGGATGCGCCGGCAGCTTTGACCAAAGAGCACAAAAAATAACCAAGGCATTTGTAGAAATCCTGAATGCAGTAGATTTAGACTATGCAATTTTGGGCAAAGAAGAGATGTGTACTGGCGATCCCGCGAGACGGGCTGGTAATGAATTTTTGTTTCAGATGATGGCATACAATAATATTCAAACCTTGAATATGTACAACATTAAAAAAATTGTAACCACTTGCCCGCATTGTTTTAATACTATAAAAAACGAATATCCTGAGCTTGGCGGCGAGTACGAAGTGATTCATCACACCACACTTTTGCAACAATTAATTGATGAAGGCAAAATAAAAATGACCGAAGGCGGAGCCTTTAAAGGTAAAAAAATTACTTATCACGATAGTTGCTACCTGGGCCGTGCAAACGGAATTTACGAAGCGCCGCGAAAAGTGTTGGAAGCCCTTGATGCAGATTTGGTAGAGGTAAAACGTTGCCGCGCAAATGGTTTGTGCTGTGGCGCGGGCGGCGCTCAAATGTTTAAAGAAGAAGAGAAAGGCGATAAAGGAGTGAACATAGAACGTACCGAAGAATTGTTGGCAACAGGTGCAACAACCATTGCTTCCAATTGCCCGTTTTGCATTACCATGTTAGGCGATGGTGTAAAAAATAAAGATAAAGAAGACACTGTGCAAGTAAAAGATATTGCCGAAATTATAAACGAAAGCATGCAGAAATAATGCAAACAGAATTAAATAAAATACCCCAGGATTTTAGCGATGATAGCCGCGTTTGGATTTTTCAATCTTCTCGTCCTTTTAGCGATAGAGAAACAATAGAAATAAACGAACAACTAAAAAACTTTTACCTACAATGGCAAACCCACGGCGAGCCAGTAAAAGGTTGGGGCGAATTATTGTTTGGCACCTTTGTAGTTATCATGGCTGACGAAACAGCTTCGCACGTAAGCGGATGCAGCACAGACGGTATGACAAGGATTATTAAAAGCCTTGAAAAGCAATATTTCGTAAACTTTTTTGACCGACTATCAATTTCTTTTTTGGTAAATGATAAAGTACAAATGCTGCCCATGACCCAAATTTCTTACGGTTTAGAAAAAGGATTTATAGAAACTGACACGTTACTTTTTAATAATTTAGTTGCCACTAAAGGAACTTTGTTGGACTATTGGCTTACACCGCTTGATAAAAGTTGGCTTTGGCAATGAATAGTAGAAAAAACAACTTAGAAAATAAAAACTGCTTAAATTCGCCGCTCAAATAAATGGCCCGGTAGCTCAGCTGGATAGAGCATCAGATTTCTAATCTGACGGTCACAGGTTCGAATCCTGTCCGGGTCACTTGCTGAACCTCGCTTTTTTAGCGAGGTTTTTTTTATTAAGCAAAAACATTATTTTTCATCCGTTCTTTTTTAATCTTCCTCTTGGCTTATTTGTTACGGACTAGTCTGATCAGCATTAGTTGCAATATCGCTTTAAATTAGCTGCTACTTTTACATCCACATCAAGCCAAGTCATCATTATTCCGTCATCTCCCTTGTGATATTCTCCGCAAGCAGTTTGCAAAGAATCTATACAATTTTCGGCATTGAAATCTTCGAGGTTAAGGGTGGTCATTATCTCAATGCGTGTTTTGCTAGTTGTATAGTCGCATAGCATGGTGCGGGTAACATTATTAAAAGTCAGGCTAATTTCGGCTGATTTTTTTTCAGAATTCACGGTCAGGACCTCTCCGGTAACAATGTTGCTTTTTAATTTTCCAAAAAACATGTTACGAAGAGTGATAGATTGCTGCGCAGTGTCACCATATAATGTAGTGGCTGTCAATTGTATTTTGGCACCGCGCAACACGTCATCTATATTATGGCAATCTTGCTGTGAAGGTGTAATTTTGAATTGCTCCAAATTGCCAGAAACGCCTACTTTGCTTGTAAATTTATAGGCAGTCCAGGTTATGGTACTACCCAAAGCATCATATTTATAAATACACGAATCATGCAGTAATTTCTCTTGACTATTTTTAGTACATGAAGCAAAAAAAATGATTACAAAAAATAAAATTGGATTTAAAATGTGAGAGATTGTTTTAAAATTGGCCATAGAAAGTTTATGATTTTTATAAAAGTAAATTTATTTGTTGGCTTGCCTATCTTTCAATAACAATTAGAATTTGGTTAGTTTCGATGAGCATATAAAGAGTTAATTTGAGCATTCGGATGAGGTGACTATTTATTATTAAAAAATAATTCATTCTAAAAAAAATGTTTGGACCTGCAAATACAAGTTTCAATATTGTTTTCGCAACTGTGACACCCAAAACAGCATTTGAATATTTTCGCTAAAGGTTACTTCTCTTCGGATTCTATAATGATAATAAAACTTATATCCTTCTTAACGAGTTGGACCAACGGCACAAATTAATTTCGAAATATCCGTCGCCTTTTTGGGGCATAAGTTTAAAGCTATTGAGATAGGCTAAGCAATTATATGTTTTGAGTTCAAAAAAAGGAATTCTCCCACAACCTTCCTATACTATCCCAACCCTCATTTTCAATAAACAATAATTAAAAAAAG
>JBBSPP010000148.1:0-6976 GCA_038258625.1 Chitinophagales bacterium | reverse complement strand
TTTGATGAAGCATTACAAAGATATTTCCGACATTGTAAAATCGCCTGTAAGCGCCGAGGTTATCTCTACAGATTATGATGGCATCATCAGCGAGGGTAAGAAACTAGCTGCGCTAGATGAAAATATAATCGTAAAAGTACCTATGATAAGAGATGGTATAAAGGCGATTAAATGGTTTACGGATAATGGTATCAAAACAAATTGCACGCTTGTCTTTAGTGCAGGTCAGGCAATTTTAGCGGCTAAGGCTGGTGCAACTTATGTGTCTCCATTCATTGGTCGTATTGACGATAGCAGTTGGGATGGTGTAGATTTAATTGAGCAAATTGCTGATATTTATGCCATGCAAGGTTTTGAAACGGAGGTGTTAGCGGCGAGCATTCGCAATCCGTTGCACATTGTAAAATGTGCCCAAGTAGGTGCCGATGTTTGTACTTGTCCGCTGAGTTCTATTTTAGGCTTACTTAATCATCCGTTGACGGATCTTGGTCTTGCGCAGTTTTTGAAAGATGCGAAAGCTTTCGCTTAGAAAATTTTAAGCACAATAGTATAAAACACAAACGGTTGGATTTAATTGCCAACCGTTTTTTTTAATTTCAGCATATCATTAAAAGTTTTTTAGGCTTTTAAGAAAAAGCTTTTCACAGGGCTACAGTTTTTTTTCTAATCCGCCCGTAGTTTCTTTTTGTAAAAAAATACGAGCAATGCGATGGTAATAAAAGTAATAATTATTGAATAAAAGAAAACCACTTTTGCACCAAAAGCAAACCAAACTGCACCAGCTAATAAATTGGCAAATAACAACAAAATACTATTTGCCCCAGCAAAAAAACCAACCGCAGATGCTTTCTCATCTGGCGGCGAAATAGAAATTAAAATAGCTTTTATAATACCATCGGTCAGGGCGTAGTATAATCCGTAACCTACAAAACCAAGTACGATAATTATTGTGCTTGTATAAAAACCTATGAGATAATAGGTGAATGCGTAAACAGCTAATCCGGCCAGCAACATATTCAGTTTGCCTGTCTTTTTATCAGCCAATTTTCCTAATGGATATGCGGCGAATGCTGCCACCAAATTAAATAAAATGTATGCCATTAAAAGTTGTGTATCACTTAGCCCGCTTTGCTTTGCCTTGAGCAAAAGATACATATCGCTGCTACTAGCAAAAGCGAACATTAGTAATATCATCACAAGCTTTTTATATGAAATAGTAGCTTTTGAAAAGTAAGAAAAATGTTCTTTTAATGAAGGCCTTTTTTTAGGTACGCTATGTGTTTTTTCTTTAATTCCGAAAGTAAAAAAGATAGCCACCAAGCCAGGAATGATGGTCAGCAAAAAAATAGTACGATACTGATTGGGATAATAATATAAAAAAAGGAGTGCCGCCAAGGGCCCCAACACCGCGCCCCAATTATCCAAACTTCTATGAAAACCAAAGACCTCGGCGCGATTGCCTTCGTTACTTTCATCGCCCAATATTGCATCTCGCGCGCCCGTGCGAATTCCTTTGCCAGCCTTATCCAAAATGCGCGCCCCAACAATGGGCGCACTATGCTGAAACAATCCCATGAGCGGTCTTGACAGCACGCTGAGAAAATAACCAAGTTGCACAAACGGCAATCGTTTTTTTAGTATATCGCTCAGGCTTCCTGAATATATTTTTGCTAGTCCCCCCATGCATTCTGCGATGCCTTCCAGCACTCCAATTAAAATTGATCCATACCCAATTTGCTCCAAATAAAGCGGAATAATAGGGTAGAGCATTTCGCTACTAAAATCATTGAACAAGCTAATGAGCGAAATGAGCCAAACGGTTT
Source organism: Chitinophagales bacterium (assembly GCA_038258625.1). Lineage (GTDB taxonomy): Bacteria > Bacteroidota > Bacteroidia > Chitinophagales > Chitinophagaceae > JAGNRR01. Next base: position 5,153 of record JBBSPP010000148.1, on the reverse strand, counting down.
TTGTTATTTGCTTGAACATTTTTTGCTCTAATTAAAAGCGTCGTTGCGATTGTGTTTTTTCAAAAACGTGTTGGAATAAAGCCAAATCGTTTTGGGAAAAATCTGTTTCACGCCGCGCCAACACGCGATGTGCTGTGGCTGCGGCTTTGTCTATTTTATACTCGGTCATGCCGCTGGCGCCGCCCCAGCTAAATGACGGAATAAAATTGCGCGGAAAACCACTCCCAAAAACATTGGCACTCACGCCCACCACAGTGCCAGTATTGAACATCGTATTGATGCCGCATTTGGCATGATCGCCCATAAATAATCCACAAAATTGTAGGCCAGTTTTTATAAACGTTTCTTTTTTCTCACTCCAAATACGTACCTCGTCGTAGTTATTTTTTAGGTTTGAGTTATTGGTGTCGGCGCCCAAATTGCACCATTCGCCTATCACCGAATTGCCCAAAAAACCATCATGCCCTTTATTGCTATTGGAAAATAATACTGAATTGTTTACCTCGCCGCCCACTTTGCTGCCAGGGCCAATAGTGGTGGCTCCGTATATTTTTGTGCCTAATTTTAATACGGCATTTCCGCACAGTGCTAATGCGCCGCGTACGATGCTTCCTTCCATAATTTCGGCGTTGTGGCCTATGTATATTGGGCCGCTGGTCGAATTTAATATGGCGGCTTCTACTTTTGCGCCTTTTTCTACAAAAATATTATTGCCAATTATTGTGTTGGTCTCCGATAATTTTTGTGAGGTTCTGTTGCGAGTAATTCGTTCAAAATCTTCGGCAATATTTTGTGCGTTGTCGCTAAAAATATTCCACACATTTTCTAAAAAACGAATGTTACCATTATAATGAACGGTGATTGAATTTAATACTGTGTCAGAAATTGAAAACGTTTTTGTCCGCTCCATATTTAATTTTGCCGCCACCAAAACATCTCCGTACAATAAACTTTCGTTTTCTTTTAAAGCTAAAATTGCTGCAAAAAATTCGTCGTTTGGAAAAACTGCTGAGTTGATAAAACAATTATTTTTCGCAATATCTTTTGAAAAAATGGCCTGCAAATGCTCAGCACAATGATAGCTCACACTGACCGATGTAATGTGTTCCCATTTTTCTTTTAGCGTAAGGATGCCACAGCGAATTTCGCTGATAGGTCGCGTATGTGTAAATGGTAAAAAGTGCTCGGCTCGTTCGTCGTCAAAAAGTATGAAGTTCATAAAAGGATTTATAGGATGTTAAAAATAGCCACGCTTCGGCATTTAGCAAGTATAGAAAATTATATTTGGGCAAAACGAAAAATATGAAAAAAATACTTTTTACAGCGTTAACCATGTTATTTATAACTAGCGCTGCCATCGCACAGAAACCAACAGACAAGGTGGTTTTGACAAAAGGTCAAAAAATAAAAATGAACACCGCCACAAATTCTGACCTTACGCGTGGGCAACAAGGAAGTATGAAATCTGACCTAAAAATTATGACGGAGATGGTTGTAACCGATGTTACGGATAAAGGTTATAATGTGGAGGCAACAATGAAAACAGCAAAAATGAATTTTGAAGGTTTTGGCATGAACATGGAATATGACAGCGAAGACCCTGAAAAAAAGAAAGGACAAATGGCAAAAGGTTTTGAACAAGTGCTTGATAAAACTGAAAAAATAGAACTTGATTTTGCAGGTAAAGTAATTCAAAAAGAAGAAAAAGAAGATGGTGGCATGATGCGTATGATGATGGGCGGTGCCGATGCTGCATCCACGGTAGAAGCCGCTTTTTTAATAATACCGAAAGACACCAAAGTGGATGGGAAATGGCGCACAACCGATGAAAAAGACGGACTGAAAATAATTACTGAATATACCTACCTCGGCATTAAAGATGGTAAAGCGGCACTTACGGCCAACCAACAAACCAAAGGTGAAGTTGCTGGTGGCCGCGCGGGTGCATTCACCACAAAAGTGAATCAGCTCACGCAAATGAAACTTTTTGTAGATGCAAAAACAGGCTTGGTAACTATGAAGGATATTACCACAAAAGATAAATCGACAACCGAAATGGGCGGCGAAAATATTGAGTCTAGCGGTACGATAACTACGATGGTTACTTGTGAGTAGCAACTTCGCCTAAGTATAATTTTTCACCCGCCTCAATCGCAATATTGAGGCGGTTTTCTTTGGGAGGAATTGGGCAATTAAATCCACCAGCATACGCGCAATACGGATTATACGCTTTATTAAAATCAATGGTTAGTTTATTGCTCTGGAGGTCGGCAATTTTAAAATCTAAATACCGTCCACCGCCAAAAGTTGATGTATAGTTGGTGGTATCATTGAACGGCAAAAACAAATAATCTTTATACTCATCTTGTTCCATCAGTTTTATGCTTTGATAAATATAGAGGGTATTTCGCTCGCCGTTTAATGTAAACATGAGTTTGGCGTATGTTTTATATTTTTTCTTTTTGCCTGAATGTGTCAGCATTTCAAAGCCTAACGTGTCGGTTATATAATCTACATCAGCCATTATTTTATATGTTTCATTAGCGGTGAAAAACGCTAAATCTTTTACCTGCTGATATTTAATAGGGGAGTGCGCATCTTGTAAATGCTCGGCAATATAGTTGTTTCTGAACGTTTCGGTTTGCTCATTAAAAGATTGGGCATGCGTATTGTAAAAAATAATAAAGGCACAAAATAATAGAATGAAGCTTTTCATGATTTCAAAAGTAGCCCATTCTCGCCAATCATTATTTATAAACTACTTGGTATTATACCATTTGGTATAATACCAAGTAGTTTATATTTGGCAGATGGAAAAATTGGAAAATTTACCTTTTCAGTATGGTACAACCGTGAGCGCAAATGCATTTACAAACAGGGAGGAAGAAGTAAAAAAACTAAAAAGCAATTTACTAAATGGCATTAATACCGTTATTATTTCTCCGCGACGGTGGGGTAAATCATCCTTGGTTGAGAAAACATTGCTGAGTATAAAATCGGCTCGTAAAAAAACGGCTGTTGTAGAAATGGATTTATTCTCGGTTTCGACGGTGGAGGAGTTTTTGGAATTATTTACTCGCGAGGTTATAAAAGCGTCAACGCCAAAATGGGAGGAATGGCTTACCGTGGGCAAGGATTTTTTTAAACAATTAATACCTAAGTTTAGTTTTCAAGCAGATCCACAAACAGACTTTAGTGTGGGCTTTGAATGGAAAGAATTAAAAAAACATGCCGAAGAAATATTGGAGCTTCCTGAAAAATTGGCGGTACAAAAAAATGTACAATTTATAATTTGTTTGGATGAGTTTCAGCATTTGGCGGAGCTGAAAGGATACAAATCTTTTGACAAAAAAATGCGCGCGGTATGGCAACGACAAAAAAATGTAACCTACTGCTTGTACGGAAGTAAGCGGCACATGATGGACGATATTTTTAATAAATCATCCAATCCTTTTTACCGTTTTGGTGATATAATTTTTCTGCAAAAAATTAAGCATGAAAAATGGGTAACGTTCATAAGTGAGAGTTTTGCAAATACTAAAAAGACAATCACCGAAGATGCGGCAGCGATCATCCCCACCCTCATGAAAGATCATAGTTGGTACGTGCAACAATTATCACACTATGTATGGGAGAGCTGTGGTAAAAAAGCAACTATAAAAGAAGTAGAAAAAGCATTAAAAAGATTGATTGATACAAATTCGCCGCTATACATTATGCAGGTAGAATCGCTAAGTAAAACGCAACTAAATTTATTAAAAGCAATTTCCAATAATGAGGAACAGCTAACATCGCGAAAAGTAATGGATCAATACGAATTAGGTACACCACAAAACGTAATTAAAAATAGAAAAACCTTGGCGCACAAAGATATAATTTTGGGGTTGGGCAAAGCGTATGAGATGGCCGATCCTGCCTTTGATTTGTGGTTTCAGAAAATTTATTTTGGGCGGGTGTTTGATAAGTTGGAGTAAGGATTTTTTTATAAATTGAAAATATTTTCTAAATCTCTAGCTAAAACAACCGCAACTGTCCAGGCTGATGCCTTATAAATTCATTGGTATTGAACGCAAATTTTTCCTCATTAAAACCAAACTGCCAGGTGTATTTTTTAAACTGCTCACGAATCATAGCTGCTATATTGCCTGTACCGCGCATTCGATCACCAAAGGTTGAGCTATTTAAATTTCCATTATGACAATCTGCAATTAGCGATAATACTTTATCTGCTTTTAAAGGAAATGCTTTGCGAATCCAATCAGTAAAAATTATTCCCACAGCCCCATTCAATCTTACGGTGGTATAGCCCGCCGATCTAGCGCCATTCAATTTTGCCCTGCGAAGCACTTCGTACATCGCGTGGTCATTTAAGCCCGGGATTATTGGCGCGTTCATTACGCCCACGGGGATTCCATTATCGGAAAGTTTTTTTATAACTTCAAATCGTGCGGCGTAGGTAGCCGTTCGCGGCTCTAACTTTCGGCGTATAGTTTCATCAATGCCAGTTACGGAAATGTAAACTTGTACCAAGTTTTTTTCGTTGAGTTTTTTAAGTAAGTCGAGGTCGCGGAGTACTAATTTATTTTTGGTAATAATTCCTACTGGGTTTTGGTATTTCAGGCATACTTCTAATATGCGACGAGTAATTTTTTGTTGACGCTCGACGGGCTGGTAGCAATCAGTATTGCCGCTAAGCGAGATGGGCGTGCACTGCCATTTTTTACTACAAAAAAGTTCTTCTAATTTTTCGGCGGCATTTTTTTTGATGATAATTTTTTGCTCAAAATCTTGCCCTGCACTGTAGCCCCAATACTCGTGCGTATTGCGCGCGTAGCAATATACGCAGCCATGCTCGCAACCTTGGTAGGGATTCATCGAATACAGAAACGGGATATCTGGGCTGTTAACTTTATTTACAATTGTCTTAGGATTTTCCTCAAAAAATTGTGTTGATTTTTCAGGCAATTCCCAGTCGTCAATCCCTTCTACATGAAATTGTCCGTATTCATTTTTATGAAAACGATTGGCAGTGTTTAGTTGAGCGCCTCGTTGGGTGGTGGTGCGGGTATCGGTATGCATAGCGCAAAATTGTATTGTAGGTGCGTAACTAGTGTACGTGTAGTAGAAAAGAAAATAATGATTTATAAAGAAGA
>JBBSPP010000147.1:0-7022 GCA_038258625.1 Chitinophagales bacterium | reverse complement strand
TAAACATGCAGGCCGAAAATAGCTTGTGGTTTTGGGTTTTCCAATACGCCTTCTTTTATCATAAGGCTAGCTCCGCCGGGATGTTTTTCTTCGCCCAACTGAAAAATTAATTTTACGGTTCCTTCCCAATCGTCTTTTGTTTCTTGTAAAAGTTTTGCCGCACCTAGCAAACAGGTGCTGTGTACATCGTGCCCGCAAGCGTGCATCACACCTTCGTTTTTGCTTTTGTAAGGCACATCATTTTTTTCTAAAATAGGCAGTGCGTCCATATCGGCACGCAAGGCTATGATGCGGCTATCCGGATTTTTACCTTTTATTAAACCAACTATGCCTGTACCCGCAATGCCCGTTTCATGCTCAATGCCAAACTCAGTTAATTTTTCAGAAATGTATTTTGAAGTATTAAACTCCTGAAAAGATAGCTCGGGGTTAGCGTGCAGGTGCTCGCGGATGGCTATAAAATTTGATAGCTCTTCGTTTATTTTTTCTTGTATATTGTTAGTTGACATTAATGTCTTTTATGGTTACAATATCGGGCACTACAAACGAGCTCCCAAAACCGGCTTTTTGTATTTGTCTTAAAAATTTATACGCTTCATTTTGACTACCAAAATCGCCCACGCGAATTTTGTAAGATGGTGATATATATGATAAGTAGGATTGTGTACCTGGGTAGCTACGCATAAATTTTAGTTTCATATTTAGTGCTTCTGTACGATTGCTACCATTATAAATCACTACCCGGTAACCTTTACGCGTAACTATGGAACCTGTTACTCGCTTGGGTCCGCGGTTGGTGGTATTCAAATCTCGCAAGTTTGTAACACCTAGCGCTTCTTTGCGCTTAGCTATAATATCCTCACGCACCTTGTTGCGCATTACCAAGTTGGGTCGCTCTCGGAGCGCATTCAAGCGCGGGTCTTTAAATACATTCACATTAGTGAGAATTTGCATCGAGTCCACATCGTTGCTTATCATCATGGAGTCTAGGAGGTCTATTTCCACGGGCTCGGTTTGAGCCGATGCCGAGAGTGATGTAAAAAGTACGAGTAGTAGGAATTTAATTTTTTTCATGATACAATTGGTTTCAAAAGTAAAACTCATGTAAGGCTTTCGCACTACTTTTTTAATAATAGATTGTAAAGGTGGCTGCAACATAGTGTGTAATTTATATAAAGGAGATGCGTATATTAATAAGAATCCACACAACATAATTTTCTAATATTGTAAATAATGAAAACATTAGTAATAGGTGGCAGCACCAATCAAGCACGGTATAGTTATAAAGCCATCAATATGTTGCGAGCACATAAAATAGAAACAGTTTCGATAGGGCTGCGCGAGGGCAAAATAGATGATGTAACAATTATAACTGACAAGAAAAATTTTGAACATATAGATACGGTTACACTGTACCTTAATCCGCAGCGGCAGGCAGAATATTATGATTACATTTTGAATTTGAAACCAAGGAGAATAATTTTTAACCCCGGCACTGAGAATAGAGAATTAGAAAAAGTAGCAGGCGAAAACGGCATTGATACAATTAACGCTTGCACGCTGGTGATGCTTTCTACGGGGCAGTATTAATTATTTTTTTTGGGTATAAAAAAAGCTTGACATTTATAGGTCAAGCTTTTTTCAATTGTTATTAGAACAAAAAAATTATTTGTAAACCCCATCAATTAATTCAGGGTCGGCAGTTAGTATAAGATACTCATCTTCATCTTTTATCCGATGCCATTTTTTATATTGTTGTGTATCCAACGTTTCGCGCAATCTTTTATCACGTAGCATGTAGGATTGTTTTAACTGATAATTTTTTTCAAGTGAGCTAAGATTTTTGTTGGTAATTATATTGTCTGCATCGGCATCACACTCCTGACAAATTCCTTTAAACACTGGGCGTTGGTATTTAGATATATCCAAATCATCAGCCAAAATATCCAAACTGGTATAACGCTTGCGTACGACTGTAGTTGCATAATCTCGCTCATCGCCCGTCATATATATTACACGTTCTTTTGAAATTACTGTTGGCTTTACATTTTCTTCCTGCTGCTTATGTTCTTTCTTGGCTTTCCTTTTTTTATCTTTTACGGGAGCTGTTGTAATAGTTTTTACCGTTTCTATTTTACGCTCGTCATCATATTTACCTACTTTTTCAGTACTGCGCACGTTCACTTTATATACTGGATCTTTAGTTTTTGCGGGTACATTTTCACGCTCTTCGCGTTTATCATAGTTTCTTTCAAAACCATCAATCATAAAACCATCTTCGGTTTCAACCTGAGTATTGTTTTTAAAATACCGGCTTTTTTTGTCTTTGTTCACGCGCGATTGTGCGCTGGTATTGAAATACAATACCGTGGTGGCCATACAAACTAATATTATTATTTTTTTCATACTTTTATATATATAAAATCGAGCGAAAGTTAAAACAAGTTTTTCAATATTTAAGAGAAACTCGGCGCAAATATAATAATCTCTACCGCATTTATAAAATAACATTTTACAAAAAAAACAGAACACTGTAAAAATATTATTTGAAAGAAAATTCCTTAAAAAAAATACTTCTAATACAAAAAAACACATTGACTTATACAACTATTATTTTCTTTTTTGAAACAAATTTATTCAGGCCTAAATAGCAAAATAATTTTAATTCTTTATTGCTTATATCATAGCTTTGTCTTATCATTGTCAGGTATTTTCTAATAGAAGAAAGTACAACTCAATTGGATTTAGCAAAATGAATAAAAGTCTTATGAAAAATGTATTCGGAGTACCAGCATTGTTCCTTTTAGGAATGATATTAATTGGATCCTGCGGTCAAAAAGCGGGTAACATGGTTTCGTCAAAAACAGGATGGAATTATAACGACTCACGCTTGGGTGGTTATGAAGTTCCTAGTTATGAAGGTCAGTATGTGGGGCCAGGATTACGATTTGTAGAAGGTGGATCTTTTACAATGGGGCAAACAGATGAAGATTTGACGTATGAAAATAATAATACGCCAAAGCGGGTTACAGTTTCTTCATTCTTTATGGATGAAACTGAGGTTGCTAATGTGCACTATCGTGAATATTTATATTGGTTAGGTCGGGTCTATTCAAATGACTATCCCGAAATCGCTGCTCGTGCCCTGCCTGATACACAAGTATGGAGAAACGCCCTACAATATAATGAGCCCATGGTAGAATATTATTTTCGCATGGCTGCTTATAATTACTACCCTGTGGTAGGTGTAAGTTGGGAGCAAGCCAATGATTATGCCCAGTGGCGTTCTGACCGTGTAAACGAGCGTATTTTAATCGAAAAAGGATACTTAAAGAAAAATCCGTTCCAAGTAGCAGATGCGAACTTTCAGACAGAATCTTACATCGCTGGCCAATATGAAGGGCAAGCAGGAAGAAAGAAAAACGATTTAGATCCTACCGGTGGTGGATCAAGAAATATTAATTATGCCGATGGTATTTTATTGCCAGATTATCGCCTACCTACAGAGGCTGAGTGGGAATATGCTGCACTTGGCTTAATAGGTCAAAACCCTGAGCCCGACAGCAAACGTCGTCGTGGTGAAGAAATTGTTATAAACAGACAAAAATATCCTTGGAAAGGAAACCAAACTACGCGTGAAGATATGCGCAATCCTTATCAAGGAGAGTTTCAAGGTAACTTCCGTCGTAGCAATGGTGATATGATGGGTGTAGCTGGTGGTTTGAATGACAATGCAGATATTGCCGCACCAATCTACTCGTTCAAACCAAATGCATTTGGGCTTTATCACATGGCTGGTAATGTATCAGAGTGGGTAGCGGATGTTTATAGACCCCTTACACAAATGGATGCGAATGATTTTAATCCATTCCGTGGAAATGTATATAAAACAACAAAAACACTAGATGATTATACTCTTGAAGAAAAAGATAGTATTGGTGGTTTGCCAAAACGATTAGTTACTCAGGCTGAAATAGAAGGTAAGCGTAAAAACTACCGTAGCGCTGATGTTATTAGCTTCTTGGATGGAGACTCTACAAGCGGTGTGGTTTATGACTATGCAAAGTCAACTTTGATAAATGATCAAGCGCACGTTTACAAAGGTGCTTCTTGGAATGATCGTGCATATTTTTTGAGCCCTGGTACTCGCCGTTACATGCAGGCCTATCACTCAAGCTCTACCATCGGTTTCCGTTGTTGTATGGATCGTTTGGGTAGTCCTTCATTGGGTACGCCCGGCGGTAATTACTTCGGTGCATTTGGCAACAAGCTGAAAAAATAATCATAATAATAAATTATATAAAATGCCTCACTACTCTAGTGGGGCATTCTTATTTTTGACACAATTTATGACGAGCACTGCTGACTTATACAAAATATTTTTGCAACATCCCAATGTACAAACAGACACGCGCCTGCTGGCCAAAGATTGTATCTTTTTTGCATTAAAAGGTGAAAATTTTGATGGTAATAGTTATGCATTGAAAGCCATAGAAAATGGCGCAGCCTATGCCGTGGTTGATGATAAACGGTTAGCCCCAAATGATAATTTGTTGTTTGTAAATAATGTATTGGAAACATTGCAACAGTTAGCCTTGCATCACCGCCAGCAATCAAACATTCCTGTATTAGCCATCACAGGCAGTAACGGCAAAACAACAACCAAAGAATTGGTATCCGCCGTATTATCTCAAAAGTATAATGTACTAGCTACCATTGGTAATTTGAATAACCATATTGGTGTGCCACTCACCCTCCTTAGAATTACTGCCCAACATAATTTTGCTATTATTGAAATGGGCGCTAACCATCAAAAAGAAATTGCCGCCTATTGCAATTGGACCCTCCCTAATTACGGACTTATAAATAATTGTGGCAAAGCCCACCTCGAAGGTTTTGGAGGTATAGACGGAGTACGTAAAGGAAAGGGCGAACTTTACGATTTTTTGCGAGAGAATGCTGGCACTATTTTTAGAAATGCCGATTTAGATTATCTTGAAAATATGGCAACTGGGATTGAAAACCAAACCACTTACGGCGAATACAAAGTTGACATAAGAGGAAAAATATATGAGCGCGAACCGTATTTGAAAATTGCTATCATCAATAGTGGTAAAGAAAAAATTATAGATACTAAATTAATTGGTGATTACAACCTTCCTAATGTACTTGCTGCAATCAGTGTGGGCAGTTTTTTTAATGTAAATGAGAATGAAATAACAAAAGCAATTGCAACTTATCAGCCCGATAATAATAGATCAGAGTATCGTATGGTGCGGGGTGTAAATGTAATTTTGGATGCTTACAACGCCAATCCTTCTAGCGTACACGCCGCCTTGGCGTCTTTTAATAATATGGCTCAAAAAAATAAAATAGTAATGCTTGGTGCTATGATGGAACTTGGTACAGACAGCGATGCCGAACATAATGCTGTGCTTCAATATGCTCAGCAGTTCGCATGGAAAAATATTATTACAGTTGGTAAAAATTTCAAACAGCACGCAAAAAGTTTGGGCATCACTCACTTCGATACGGCCGAAGATGCTAAAAAATGGCTGTGGCACTATGTCGAAAAAGATGACTGGGTGTATATAAAAGGCTCAAGGCTCACCGCAATGGAAAAAATAATAGCATAAATGGAAGAGCTTAAGAATACGTCAACGCCCCAAAGAGGAAATTTTTTAAAAGATATAATGGTGCTGCTGGTTATAATACTTTGTGCCATTTACATTATAAACCCTACCGCAGGCTTTTTAGAATTGCTACCAGATAATATTCCATTTATTGGCAACCTTGATGAGGGTTTGGCAACCACCCTACTCCTCTCGGGCTTAAGTTATTTTGGATACAATTTTACTAATTTCTTTAAACGAAACAAATAAATGAAAACAATATTGGTTACTGGAGGGGCTGGTTATATTGGCTCGCACACGATTGTAGATTTAGTAGAAAATGGTTTTGATGTCATTTCCATAGATAATTTTTCGCGCTCTTACGCCACAGCTTTTGCTGGGATTGAAAGCATTACAAGTAAACGAATAAAAAATTATGACATAGACTTATGTGATACAGAGACAGTAAAAAAAGTGTTTGAACAAAATAAAAATATCATTGGAGTCATACATTTTGCCGCCTACAAATCGGTGCCTGAAAGCGTGGAGAAACCAATCATGTACTATCGTAACAATATCAATTCTTTGCTGAATATACTAGAAATGTGTGGGTTGTTTGGCATCGAAAATTTTGTATTTTCCTCTTCATGCTCCGTATATGGCAACCCTGACAAGCTACCCGTAACGGAAAACACTCCATTACAAGAGCCAGAGTGTGCCTATGCCGCGAGCAAGCAAATGGGCGAAAAAATATTGGCGGACGTTGCACAACGGTTTGACCTAAATGCCATTGCACTTCGATATTTTAATCCTGTAGGCGCGCATCCATCAGCCCTTATTGGAGAGCAATCACCCGATAAACCCAATAATTTGTTACCCATTGTTACCCAGACAGCAGCCGGTATAATAGAAGAAATGCAAGTTTGGGGCACTGATTATGATACACGTGACGGCAGTTGCATTCGTGATTATATTCACGTTATGGATATTGCCAATGCCCATACCAAAGCAATGTTACACCTACTGTCTAATGAAAATAAAGAATCATACAACGTACTTAATCTAGGTTCGGGTACGGGCGTAAGCGTGCTAGAAATTATTCATTCCTTTGAAAAAATAAGTGGCCTCAAACTAAAATATACTTCCGGCTCGCGCCGACCCGGTGATGTTCCCGCCGTTTATGGCGACAATACTAAGGCTAAAAAACTGCTGAACTGGCACTTACAATACAATACCGACGATATGCTCCGTACGGCATGGGCATGGCAAAAAAAATTATTAAACAAGTAACATAATTTATTTTTACGTTTTATAAATTCGTTTATATTTGCACTCCAATTATTGCCTCGTGGTGTAATGGTAACACTACAGTTTTTGGTACTGTCATTTCTGGTTCGAGTCCAGGCGGGG
>JBBSPP010000146.1:0-7080 GCA_038258625.1 Chitinophagales bacterium | reverse complement strand
GTTACCGTACCAATTTCTATAAAACCAAAACCCAGGCAACTAAGCTCATCAATGTACTTTGCATCTTTGTCAAAACCGGCGGCAAGACCAATTGGATTTTTGAAAGTCAGCCCAAAAACTTCGCGCTGCAAATCGGTATCGTGATAGGTGTAATTGCTCTGCAAAAATTTTTTGCCCACGCCCATATTGTAAGTTGCGCTTAGCCACTTCATTACTTTGTAATGCACATCTTCGGGGTCTTGGCGGAAGAGTATTTTTTTTACTAGGTTGTACATTTTTTTGCTTTGTAAGTATTAAGAAAAATTACTTTAATACTTCATTGAGTTTATTTATGAGTGCTTCGCCGCGTAGGTTTTTGGCAATGATGTAACCGTTGGGATCTATCAAAAAATTGGCGGGGATACTGCGCACCTCATACTTTTGAGCAATGCCGCAATCCCATCCTTTTAGCTCGCTTATTTGTTGCCAAGTGAGGTTATCTTTTGCAATTGCCTTTGCCCAATTGCCCGCATCGGTATCGAGACTTACACCTAGCACATCAAAGTTTTTGTCTTTAAATTGATTATATGCTTTTACCACATTAGGATTTTCGGCGCGGCACGGGCCACACCATGCAGCCCAAAAATCAACCAACACATATTTACCCCGATAGTCTTGCAGGCGTACCATTTTTCCATCAGGTGTGGCGGCGGCAAAATCGGGTGCAAAATCACCCTTCTCAGTTTCTACAGGCGTGCGCGAAATACCGGGCGAACCTACAAAACGCTCTTTATAAATTTTTACCAATTCATTGCTCGGAAAACGCCCAGCGATAGTACCATAAAAATTAGCTACGAAAGGCGCTTCCAACTTAGGGTTGATAATGTTGATGGCCATGAGTGCTGCTACGGCACTTGTGGTCGTATCGGCAAACTCTTTTAAATAATTCATGAATCGCACATTGTGTGCCTGAAAATCTTCACGAATTTTATTTAGCTTAGCGGTATCATTTTGAGATTTTAAGCTGTCAAAAATCATTTGATACGTACGAATATCAATAATGTTTTCGCGGGTGCCAACGATTAGTTTTTTTACTATTTCACTTTTGCCCGAGCCGGTTACTTTATAGTTTTCTAGGCTATTCCAGTCACCATCAATTTTTACTTTATCGCCACTTTCTAGCGCGAGCATAATGTATTTGTCTTGCTCAAAATAGAGGCGGTACATTCCCTCGTCGTGCAAATCAGTTTTTAAACTAAATGGTTTTCCGGCTTCAATCATGGCGGAATCTTTTGGTATAAAATCGTTACCTCGTATTTCTTCGAGTACCACTTTTTGGGCGGGTATGTTTGTAATATCTGCCTCAATGGTTTTGCCGCTGTTGCAGGCAGTAAAAAATAAGATAATGGGAAGTGCTAAAAAATAAATATGTTTCATATAAATGCGGGGTAAAATTAACCAACAAACCCGCACGAAACTAAATTTTGATTCTTAAAAAAGATTGAAGACGCGAGGTTATATTCTAACAACTCGTAATTTTTCTACTGATTTATAATAATTTTTTGTTCGTGGATGGTTTCATTATTTTGGCTAACGCGAACGGTATAGGAGGCTGCGGATAGGCTGGTTAAATGGATGATGCTTTTATTTACTCCACTATTAATTTTTTCTTCTTGCACCACTTTCCCTTCAATATTTATAATTTCTACTTTCTTTTGGCTAGCTGAAAGTTTACTATCAAAAACTATATTCAATTCATTTTGAGCCGGGTTGGGGTAAATTGTCACCATTTGTATAAGGCTACTTTTTACTGAAGAAGTTGAATTTGGCCAATAGGTAATCTCGCTAAGAAAAGCTTCACCAGCAGCTGAGGCACTAGGTATGAAGTGGCCGCCTGTAAAATCATGAGTGCCTGATCTAGTTCCTCCTAGCAATAAAAAAGTCTTATTGGCAGGATAAAAAAGTATTTCACTAATATAATCATCGAATTCTCCTCCATAGCTCAATTGACCTTCCAAATCGCCGTTCTTATCTAAAAAAGCAATCCAACTATCTGACCTACCCTTCACAGATTCTTTAACATCGCCTAGCGGTACATTCAAGTCATTAGTTACCAAACCCCAAATAATATAACCGTCATTTACAGGATTCTTTATCATTCCAAACCCATAACTCGAGGAATTATTACTTTTACCATCTAAGCCATATTGTTTCCACCAAAGCTGATTGCCATTACTGTCCATTTTGCATATCTGGAAAAGTTTGTTCGGGTTTACCATACTGGTAGCAGATAATGTGGGCCCTGCAGTAAATAATACTAGGTCATCATTCTGTTCAACAATTGCATCATAAACATTTGATACAAATTCAAAGCGATAATTACAAAGCACATTGGCAGTTTTATCAAGCTTAGTTACAAAAGTGCCCGTTTGATTTATACCCTTGCAAAGATTTCCTCGGTAAACGCCTGAATTACTGTTGGTGTAGCCCATAATATAAAATCCATTCCCTCGCTCTTTTACTAACAAATCACTATCTGCACCTTCCCCACCATAAACCTCATTGAAATATACGTTGCCAAGTGTATCGACTTCCATTAAAAACGCATCCTCTACAAATGGGCTTCCGTAATGATTTGTCACCAAACCACCAATACGAAATACGATACCATAAAATAAATAATGCCCATTGCTTAGTTTCTCAATAAAACCTGTACTATTACTACCCAAGTAAAAACTATCCTTCCAAATAATAGTGCCAAGGCTATCTGCTTTGCACAATAATGCATAATTGCCATTGCCCATACCCGCATAAATAAAATTACCATCGGGCGTTCTTTCGGCATACGCGTAATAATTATTTTGTATGGCAAATTCTTTTGGCCCAAGTACACATTTTTTCTTTATAAGGTTATGTTGGTTATCATAAGTGCGATAAACGAAATAAGGTGCCGTTTGCGCATCAAATGTGGGGCATTGATTACAAACTGGGGCGTAACCTACCTGTGCTGTATTAGGACCATATATAGTATAAGTGCTGGCTGGGGTGTCAATGAAAAAATTTTGAAATCCACCCCCCCCATTCTGTGCTGTAGAACCTAGCCAATGGATTGGGCCTTTTTGCTGAGCATTACTTGTGAGAAAAGCGAGTAAAAAAATAATAATCAGTACTGTGTTTTTCATACAAAATCAACTTAGCATTTAAAGTTACTATTTTTCCTGTTAGTTTATGTCTTCAGTTTTCTCTAAAAAGGAATTGAAGAAAAAACCAACCTGCTAAAACTGCATCTTAGGCCCGTAAGCCAAATCGCCCGCATCACCTAGGCCAGGTACAATATAACCTTTGGCGGTAAGCTCCTCATCAATATCGGCTACCCAAAATGTGAGTTCGGGGTATTTATTTTTTACATATTGAATACCCTCTGTGGATGCTATGGCCGTAACAATGTGTATAGCTTTGGGTTTGCCGTAGGTGCGTAGTTCGTCTAGCGCGGTAACCAATGATGCGCCGGTAGCGAGCATGGGGTCGGCCAAAATCAACACTCTATCATGTAGCTCTGGGCAGGTTACGTATTTTTGATGTATTTCAAATTCATCGTCTTTGGTATGTTTGCGATAGGCGGCAATAAAAGAACAATCAGCTTTATCAAAATAATTTAAAATTCCTTGGAACAACGGTACGCCTGCGCGCAAAATGGTGGTGAGCACCGGCTGCGAGGTCATGACCGTGGTTTCTTTTTCGCCCAGTGGGGTTTCCATGGTTCGGTTTTCGTAGGTTAGGGTTTTACTAATTTCGTAAGCGGCTACCTCGCCAATGCGCTCCATGTTTCTACGAAAGTGCATCCGATCTAGCTGCGCGCTAGTATCGCGCAGTTCGTTCATCCAAATTTTTACTAGTGAGTTTTTTTTTGCTAAGTGGTGTATCATAATAATTTTTAGTTTTATTGATAAATGATGGATGCAATTCTAAGCAACAAATTTTTAGAAATACGAAGTATCAGGATTTTGTGCTGTATTCCGAACACCCAATATTACAATCAATTTTTCATCTTCATAAACTTCATAATGAATTACGTAAGGAAATTGCGTTAATGTACAAAGGCGAACATTTTTATACCGAATTTGACGGAACGGATTTTGTTTAATAGCATCTACGCTTTCTTCAAACCTATTGTAAAAAGTTTCGCCTAAATTGCTCTGCTTTGTATTATAGTAATTTACAGGTTCTTGCAACTCAATATATACTTAGGGAAGAATTAATGCTCGAAACAAAAGATTAGAATTTAATTTTTGCCCGCATTTCATCAACAGTGTAACAATCCGATAATTGGACATTTTTTGACCTACGCTCCATTTCATCTTGCGTGGACAGCGGCACAGAAATATCATCTTCAGTATTTTCGCCTAGCACTTTATATTTTCGCACTAGCTCCTTCCAATCTTCTATAGCTAGCACCACCTTGGTAGGTTCATAATTTTCGTCAACCAAATATTCTATTTTCATAGGCTAAAGTTACGAAACTTATTCAAAACCATTTTCAATAAAAAATTTAAGCCCACTTTTACACCATGGTTTACCGAGTAATAGGTTGTATGAGCGGTAGCTCAATGGATGGGCTAGATGTAGCGTACTGCGTGCTGAGCGATGTAGGCGGCAATTGGAGTTGCGAAATCGAGGCTGCCGAAAGTGTTTCTTTTAGCGAAGAATGGAACAAAAAATTACAAACCATAACCGAAATGTCGGCAAGAGAATTGTTACAAACTCATGCAGATTTTGGGCATTATATTGGTGAGCAACTCAACATTTTTATCAAAAAAAATAGCTTGCAGCACAAAGTACATTTTGTAGCAAGCCACGGTCATACGGTGTTTCATTCGCCCAGTACTAGCATGACTTTCCAAATGGGCGACGGTGCCAGCATAGCCGCCGAGCTAGAGCTGCCCGTGATTACCGACCTCCGGAATATGGACGTTGCTTTTGGTGGACAAGGTGCGCCAGTCGTTCCCATTGCCGAAAAACTGCTGTGGAGTGGCTATCATTATTTTTTGAATCTGGGTGGGATAGCCAATATTTCTTTTCATGCTGATGATAAAATTGTTGCCTTCGATATTTGCCCTGCCAATCGCGTACTCAATGATTTGGTAAATAAGATTGGAAAAGATTATGATGATAAAGGCAAACTTGCCGAAACTGGGAATTGTAATGAAATGCTTCTAGAAAAACTGAACGCATTGGATTATTATCAACAATCCGCGCCAAAATCCCTAGCCAATGAATTTGGAACAGAGACGATGTTGCCCATGATAAATCAATACGAAATAAGTTTGGAAGATAAACTTGCCACCATGGTTGAGCACATCGCGATTCAAATTTCCAACACATTTAATGATGTTGCAAAGCCAGGAAGATTATTAGTAACCGGCGGTGGAGCACACAATGATTTTTTACTAAAAAGAATCGAGTCACACCTTGCGCCAAAAGAAATTGAAGTAGAAAAACCCGAGCATGAAACCATCGAATTTAAAGAAGCAATTAGCATGGCCATAATGGGCGCCCTGCGCTGGCGTGAAGAAGAAAATGTACTAGCCTCAGTAACAGGTGCGCGGCAAAACTCCATTGGCGGCGCGCTTTGGATGGGCAGGAATTAAAAAATAAAGTTTGAATAAAAAGACATGCGATTTTTTTACGAAAAAAATATTACCCAAGATGTGATGCAGCTAAGTGCCGAAACTGCCAAGCATGTAACACAAGTATTGCGCCTAAAAATAGACGACCAATTTGTACTAACCGATGGGCATGGCAAAAAAGTAACCGTAGAAATAACACAACTAAACAAACGAGATTGTACGGTAAAAATTTTGGGCACGGAAATTATAAAAAACGAAAATCCAACCATCACGTTGGCCATTGCCTTTACAAAAAATAATGCTCGCATGGAATGGCTGCTTGAAAAAATTACAGAAATTGGCATCCAAGAAATTTAAACAATCGAAACCGCTCGTAGTGAAAAGAACCGAATTAAAACAGACCGTTTCGAGAAAAAAATGATTTCGGCGATGTTGCAAAGTCAGCAATATTACTTGCCCATTTTGCATCAGCCCATCGCTTTTGATGAATTGATGAAAAAAGATTTTGATAATAAATTGATAGCACATTGCGAAGAAGATATTAGCCGAAGTAAAATCAACAACTTTCAACTTTCAACTCTCAACTCTCAATTAATTGCCATCGGCCCCGAAGGAGATTTTACACTTGAAGAAATTAAACTCGCCGTGCAACAAAATTTTAAGAGCATCAGCCTCGGAAAAAACCGACTCCGAACCGAAACCGCTGGCCTCGTAGCCGTAACTTTACTGCAACATTTATGCGAAAAATAAGTTTTCTACTTTTCCTACTTTCAGTTACTTTTTTAGGCAACGCTCAAAAATTGCAACTTGGTCTGCTGGTGTATGGCGGCGGCGGCGATTGGTACGCCAATCCTACAGCACTCAAAAATTTGGCAAAATTCTCGAATCAAAATCTTGGCACGACATTCTCGCCCGAGGAAGCGCAGGTGGAAGTTGGCAGTAGCGAATTATTTAATTATCCTATACTTTTTGCCACGGGCCACGGGCGCATTTCGTTCAACGACGCCGAGACCGAAAATTTGCGTACCTATTTAATTGCAGGTGGTTTTTTGCATATTGATGATAATTATGGCATGGATAAATATATTCGTCCCGCGCTCAAAAAAGTATTCCCGGAACTGGAATTGGTGGAGCTGCCTTTTTCACACCCTATTTATCATCAGAAATATAATTTTAATAATGGCTTACCCAAAATACACGAGCATGATAAAAAACCGCCTAAAGGTTATGGACTAATTTATCAGGGGCGGTTGGTGTGCTACTACACCGCCGAAACAGATTTGAACGACGGCTGGGAAGACCCCGAAGTGCATAATGACTCGCCGCAACAACGAAAGCAAGCATTGGAAATGGGCGCGAATATTATTCAGCTGGCTTTTTTAGGTTCGTGATAAATTGCGTCAATTTCATTCAACAATGACTTTTGCTACATAATAATCACCTAAATTTTTTTGCTGTTAAGCGCATCACAAAT
>JBBSPP010000145.1:0-7125 GCA_038258625.1 Chitinophagales bacterium | reverse complement strand
TATTTTCCGCATGAGTATATGTATAAGATGTTGCTGAGTGGCGTGCTGGAACAGTATTACGAAATTGACCCAAAAAACTCTTGGATGCTGGCGGCAGCAGAAAAAAATATTCCAATTATTTGCCCAGGTTGGGAGGATAGCACCATGGGAAATATTTTTGCGAGCTATGTAATAAAAAATGAATTGCAAGCTAGTACGGTGAAAAGCGGCATAGAATATATGGTGTATTTGGCCGATTGGTACAAAAATAATTCAGACGGAAAAGGCGTAGGCTTTTTCCAAATTGGTGGTGGTATCGCAGGGGATTTTCCGATTTGTGTGGTCCCTATGATGTATCAAGATTTAGAGTGGGAGGGCGTTCCGTTTTGGAGTTACTTCTGCCAGATTAGCGATAGCACTACATCATACGGAAGCTACAGCGGCGCGGTACCCAACGAAAAAATTACATGGGGCAAGCTCGATATAGAAACACCAAAGTTTATTGTGGAGAGTGATGCGACGATTGTTGCACCATTAATTTTTGCTTGGATATTGGGGCAGTAGACCCTAAAAATTGCTCGCTAAAAAAAAGAAAACAATCAACGGGACATTTTTTTCGTAAATATTAAAAGTCGTTTATATTTGCAATCCGTTTTTAAGGAAACGGATTGTTCTTTTTAAAAAATGCGAAAGTAGCTCAGCTGGTAGAGCACGACCTTGCCAAGGTCGGGGTCGCGAGTTCGAATCTCGTCTTTCGCTCATTTAAAGACCTGTCAGGTTTCTAAAACCTGACAGGTCTTTTTATTTTATACCAAACACTAAATATCCTCCCGATAGCTATCGGGAGGTGAAATACCCTGGTGGTGGAATTGGTAGACACGCTGGACTTAAAATCCAGTGGGCAGTAATGCTCGTGCGGGTTCAAGTCCCGCCTGGGGTACAGAGCCTCGACAAGCGTCGAGGCTTTTTTATTTTATGCGATACTTCCTACACATAGCCTACGAAGGCACAAATTATTGCGGTTGGCAACAACAGGCAGATGTCCTTTCTGTGCAAGAAGTATTTGAAAAAACGTTGGCGCAAATTTTTAAAAAAGAAGTCCCAATTTGGGGTTGTGGTCGCACGGATAGCGGTGTGCATGCGAGCCAATATATTGGGCATATTAACTTGTACGAAGAGTTTGATTTTGATTTAAAATTTAGATTAAATAAAAACCTGCCCGATGATATTACCGTGTTAGATGTATTGAAAATGCAGGATGGACAACATGCCCGTTTTGATGCTACATCAAGAACCTACGATTATTTTCTCCATTTTTATAAAGATGCTTTTTTAAAAAAGTATAGTTCGGAATATGATTATGAGCCTCTAGACATTGAGGCAATGCAACAAGCCGTCTTGCTATTTACGAAGTACAAAGATTATAAATCAATTTGCAAGCAAGCACATTTGTACGAAAACACAATTTGTGATGTCACCGAAGCAAAACTGTTTGTATCTGATGATAACATGCGGATGCGTTTTACCATTACGTCCAATCGTTTTTTGCGTGGCATGGTTCGTTTGTGTGTTGCTTTTTTATTAAAAATTGGTCGAGGTGAAATGAGTATTTCGGAGTTTCAAGAAATGTTTGCTAACAAAATTGTGTTGCCTTTGAATTATACCACACTTCCTAATGGTTTGTATCTTTCTAAGGTTGAATATCCTTATTTGGCGTTGCCTGAGCGTGCTAATTTTTGTGAATTTTTGAAAAAGGGATTGGTAGAAGTAGAATGATTATACCTTTAATATAGCTAAATATTTATTGATAAACGATAAATATTATTACTTTTGCTTTATGAAATACTTCTTAAGCATTATCGTCGGTATACTTTTATTTTTAAGTTTGTCTCACTTTGCTGTATTCGGAGTGTTTCGTCATTTTGATTTTAATAATTCTAATCCCCCGCTCGATACAACCAAAACGGGCTACGTAGCCCATGTTGGAAATTATCAACTATATGACCTAAGAACTTTTTATGATAAGTCTAAATCAAGTGATATTCAGCGATCTATTACAATATATCAGAATTTTTATTCCTTTGATAATTTGAACCTTGATTCAAATTCAGTTATGAGACTTCAAATTGGTAATAAAGAGGTTATTGGAGAATTTTATCCGAGCAATATCACCCTCAATATAACTAAAAATCAAATTAAGATATTCCGTAAGATTGCTATTGGTTCTGAGTTCCTCTATTTTTTGTTGCAATTTATGCTTGTGTACTTTGTATTTAGAATCTTGATATCATATTGGCGTAATGAGTTTTATGCCAAAAAAAATCCTCGAAGACTTTTAGCCGTTGGTATCGTTACAACAGTTATTGGGTCTTTTTTATATTTTAAAGGATTGATTCAACAAATAATAATTAATCAAGTTACGGGTTCATATTTTGAAATATTTCCAAAAGAATATTGGGAGTATGTTCCACATATTTCAATTCTCGGACTTTTTATAATTGTTGTTTCCCGCTTTTACAAAGATGCTGTAGCAATAAAAGAACAAAACGACTTAACCATATAATTGAGTAACCCTAAATCAAATTTCGATTCAACAATAAAAATAATTAATCATGAGATTTTTTTTTGACTACATAATTTATACCATCATAGCTGTCAATATAGTATTCGTAATTCTGGACCCCCCTAATTCTGCCAAAGACTACGAGTCTTTAATTGACGAAACTCAAAAGGGTTATGGAAGTTATTCGGAATACGATTTGTATAATACATCTATTCATAAAGATTCACTAGGACTTATTACATATATAATCAGTACTGATTTGGCTTGGATAGAAAACGATAGCTCTATTAAAAATTACTATTTGGCCGATGGATTTAGAATTCAGGATTTTTACGAACATACGGATTTGGGTACTAAACTTGCTATACAAAAGGCTGATTACATAAAACTGAGTGTGCTAGGAGATTGGCTATTTCTATTTAAAAGAGTAATTTATATGCTGGTTGGAATATTGATTTTACTATTCATTAAAGATTTTAAAAAAGGGCGGATATTTTCTCATCGAACAATAATCTATCTTCAAGCTATAGGTATTATAACTTTACTATTTGGCTATCTATCTCCAAATAAAAATAGTGTTCTTGAATATATTTTACGCGATTACTGTACTATACCAATTAAGATTATAAACTTCCACCACTTGGAAATAGGAAATACGTTATATATTCTACTCGGTCTATTTTTATTAATTATAGCCTACTGCTTTGGCCGCGGCAATTACCTCGAAAAAGAAAACGACCTAACCATATAATATGCCCATAGTAGTAAATCTAGACGTAATCATGGCGAAGCGAAAAATTTCGCTCACCGAACTTTCGGAGAAAGTAGGACTGACGATGGCCAATTTGAGCATCTTAAAATCGGGCAAAGCGAAAGCCGTTCGCTTTACAACTTTAGAAAAAATATGTGAAGTATTACATTGTCAGCCTGCCGATGTTTTAGAATATTTGACAGATGCGGAGTTCGAAAAATTGTTTAAGTCCTAAAAAAATATGACCTAGATTTTAGCACTTATAGCTTTTTTACCAATGAGCAAAACCATCCAAAACTGAATAAAATGTGCATTTCTGCACATTAATTAGCAATACCTTTGCTCGTGAAAGCCAACCTTTGTATATTGAATTTTCTTATACTCGGGGGGCTTTATTAAATTATAAACAATTTTTATGACAACAGAAATGACAAAAGCACAAGAGCTAATGGAGCGCCGCAAAAAAGCCGTGGCCGTGGGCGTAGGCGTTTTTAATACCGCCACTGTAGCACACGCCAAAGGCGCAATTATTACAGATCTTGATGGCCGCGAAATTATAGATTTTGCCGGCGGCATAGGCGTAGTAAATGCAGGCCATTGCCCGCCGCCCGTGGTAAAAGCAATCCAAGAGCAAGCCGAAAAATATTTGCACACAAGCTTTAATGTAGTAACCTACGAACCCTACATTGAGTTGTGCGAAAAGCTAGCCGAAATTTTGCCACACGATGGCCCTACCAAAGCCATGCTCGTAAGCACAGGTGCCGAAGCTGTAGAAAATGCAATAAAAATTGCACGACAAGCTACCAAGCGACAAGCAATTTTATGTTACACCGATGCCTATCATGGCCGCACAATGATGGCAATGACGCTGACTAGCAAAATAAATTATAAGCTAAACTGCGGCCCATTTGCCCCCGAAGTTTATCGCTTGCCATTTCCTAATTTTTACCGCTACAACGATGAAAATGATGAGGATGAATACGTAGCACTTGAATTAAAACGCTTGGACGAAAGTGAGCATACCGTAGTAAATCCTGCGAGCGTTGCAGCAATTATTGTAGAACCCATTCAAGGCGAAGGAGGATTTATTCCAGTACCTCAAAAATACTTGGAAGGCCTTCGTCAACATTGTGATGACCACGGTATTGTCTTAATTTTTGACGAAGTACAAAGTGGCTTTTGCCGCACGGGCCATTGGGCGAGTTGGCAACATTATGGTGTAACGCCAGATATTAGTTGCTATGCAAAATCAATGGGCAGCGGCTTGCCAATAGCCGCTGTTGTAGGAAAAGCTGATATTATTGACGCTGCAGAACCTGGCACAATTGGTGGCACATACATTGGCAGCCCACTCTGTTGCGTTGCTTCCCTCGCGACCATTAAATACATGGAAGACATTAATTTGAACGAGCGCGCCAAGGTTGTGGGTGAAACTATTAGAACTCGTTTAAATAAATTAAAATCCGAACTTTCAGGTGTAGGCGATGTGCGCGGCGTAGGTGCCATGATGGGCATCGAATTTGTTTTTGATAACGATCCTACTAAACCAAATGGCGAGTTGTGCAAAAAAGTGCAAGACGAATGTTCGAGAAATGATTTGATCATTATTACAGCCGGCACGTTTAAAAACGTGATAAGAATTTTATCGCCACTCGTTATAACTGATGAACAATTAGAAAAAGGATTAGATATTCTGGAAGCCGCAATTCGGAAGTACAGTTAGAAGGTAAAGTGTCAAACTTACAAATGTCAAAAAATCCAAATGTCAAAATTCCAAATGAATTCAATCGATACTAACTACTAAATAAATAATTACTAAAAATATGAAACCCTTTGCAATAGCAGGAATACAAATGAAGACATCAGCCGTTACTTCCAACGTGGAAATGATGAAGCTGAAATTAGAAATCACCATGAGCTTGTACCCTTGGGTAGATATGGTGGTGTTTAGCGAGCTGTGCGCTTACGGTCCGCTCATTCAATTTGCGCAAGAATTGCCTTGCGATTTTGAAAGTGAAATGCAAGCCATGGCAAAAAAATATGGAATTTGGTTATTGCCTGGTTCTATTTTTGAAAAAAAAGACGATAAAATTTATAACACCGCCACAGTTATAAATCCCGAAGGAGAAATTGTGACGCGCTACTCAAAAATGTTTCCTTTTTATCCCTACGAGGTAGGAGTTTCCGCTGGCGATGGTTTTTGTGTTTTTGATATTCCCGAAGTGGGTCGCTTTGGCGTTTCTATTTGTTACGATATGTGGTTCCCCGAAACCATTCGTACACTGACTGTGATGGGCGCCGAAGTTATTTTGCACCCAACCATGACGGGTACAATTGATAGAGAGGCCGAACTTTCCATTGTACGCGCGATGGCCACTGTGAACCAATGCTTCATGTTTGATGTAAATGGGTTGGACTCCGGCGGTAGCGGACTTTCCATTGTATGCGGGCCCGATGGACGCGTGTTGCATCAGAGCGGAGGTAACGAAGAAATTTTTCCGATAGAACTAAATATTGACCGTGTACAGCGCAGCCGAGAATTGGGCGTATTACGTTTAGGGCAACCGCTAAAAAGTTTTAGAGACCATAGGCATGATTTTAAAATTTACCAGCCCGATGCTCAGTTGCCGTATTTAGATTCGTTAGGACCGTTAATAAAACCTACGCGTTTAGAATCTTTGACAAAATTAAAAGAATTAGAAAAACACTTGAAAGAGCCGCAGAAAGAAAACGAAGTTGGCTTTAAAGGCGTAACATATAAAATAGAAGAATTATAAAATTAGGATTATGGGATCAGGATTATCAGGCAAAGTGCCGTCAAAAAAAGCTGCTGTAAAGAAAGTTATGGCTAAAAAAAATGTAGCTAAAAAGAGTGCTACTAAAAAAACGAAACTTCTCAAGGATTATGTAAGTTGGTTTGAAATACCCGCAATTAATTTTGAGCAGGCGGTGACGTTTTACAATTTTATTTATGATTTTGAAATGGAAATTTCATCAAATAATAATTACACTATGGCTTTTTTTCCGGCGGCGGGTGGCATAGGTGGCGCCATAGTTTGCGGGCCTGGTTCGTTGCCAAATGAAAAAGGATCGCTGCTGTATTTGAATGGTGGCGATGACCTCAATATTATACTTACTAGAGTAGGCGAGGCGGGCGGCCGTGTAATTATGCCCAAAACATTAATTAGCGAGGATGCAGGATACTTTGCCATATTCCTCGATACGGAAGGAAATAAAATGGCATTACACTCAGACAAATAAAAAAATATGGTTACAGAAAAACAACTTAGCGCACCTTATTATAATATTGGCCAGTTTCGGATAGATTGTTGGAACAATTTAAAAAACGAAACCGCCGAGTTGTCGCGCTGTAATTATGGATCCGCGTCTGCCAAAAAGCACATTAAAAGCATTGCCAATATTTTTAATTCTTTAGATGGTGTAGAATGCTATTTTGCTTTCCCGAGCAAAAGAAAAATGGCGCACTTGCGACGCTCTTTTGAAGCCGAAGAATATACCGCGCTGGCAAATCAAATTGCGCTCACTACCCAACATTTGGTGAGCGATAGTTTCAGGAGTAACCCTGATTTTTTGGACGAAGATGTAGAAAATCTCACCGAGGTAGAGCGGCATAATAATTCAAAGGCGATTAAGAAGAATTATTTTGAGGTGCTGTTTGTCGAAGATATGGGCGACCAAGAGGAACATTCTATCCTTGAAAAATTTGATACCCTGCGCGAACCAAGTGACCAGTTTACGTATGGCGTCGTGTTTCAACGAAATTTTCAGGATGCCTTGATTACACTTTTATTTAACCCAAATATACAAGTGG